>CAYXDZ010000001.1:0-1055 GCA_964463815.1 uncultured Verrucomicrobiota bacterium
CAAGCGGTTTAATCCCTGATGAGGCTTGGAATAGATTCCCGCCGTGGCTGTTGAATGCACTCATGATCTCAGGCTTTTTCGCCGCCGTGGTGACCATTGGAAGTTTCGTGGCCTTGGGCTTTGCCAAACGTGGCAAGAAAGCAAATCCCGAGGAACATGTTGATTAACGATTACCAAGTCATGATCAACCCACTGCTTCACCGATCACTCAAGGTGCTGCTGTGGATTTGTATTCTCGGAGCCGTCGCGGGCCTGGTGGTGCAGATACTCGGTTCAGACGTTGGAGCGGTCATGGTTTACATCTCTTGCGCGCTCGGCACTTTCCCGGCGTTTCATTTTGCTTCGCTCGTCGCCTTCAAGGATGCCAGGGCTGACGAGAATCAATCCGACAAACCGCCCGCCGACAGTTCCCAGCCGCCGAGCGGCGACAGGAATTAGCCCACGGCTTCAGCCGTAGGTGAGCGAAGGCTTGCGAGCCAAGCCCCGTTAGGGGCGACAGAAGTACCACAGAACTCTGCCTCCCGTGCTGACGGCAAGCCTGCTTCGAAAAGCGCCTCTTACTCCGAAACCTCCTCGACCAGCGGCTGGCCTTTGCGCCGCACCCGCAGTGTCTTGATCTCCGGCAGCAGCATCAGCGTGGCGATCACGATCAACGCCGCGCTGAACCAACCCATCGCCGGCAGCGAGAAATGCTTCAGCGCATGAAACGCCACCAGCGGCGCGAGCACTCCGCGCACGCCCGTGAAGAACGTATGCACCGACATGTAATCCGCCACGCGATTCGGCGGCGCCACCTTGGTCACCCACAGGCTCCACGCAACGTCCCCGCCCGCGCGCGACATGCCATAGACCACCGCGCCAAACACCAGGCCCGTCCAGGAATCGCCGACGAAGAACGCGACAATGCCGATCGCAAAACCGAGGTTCAGCACCGCCCGCGGCCCCCCCTCGCGCTCGTCGGCCGCGTCGATCGCCGCCTTGATCTCCACGCAGCGCCGCACCACGGGCAGCAGCGCGCCCGCGTCGCCGTCCGCCAGGCGCTCCGCGTCGGCCTC
>CAYXDZ010000001.1:1065-2571 GCA_964463815.1 uncultured Verrucomicrobiota bacterium
CCCGCAGCACGAAGAAGTTCATGTGATCGAACAGCCAGCCCCAGACCGGGCTCAAGCACAGCCGCGCGAGGTTCGGAATCACTTCACTCAGGAGCGTCACGGTTGCCACGGTCAGCACGACGCCGTTCAAGGTCAGGCCATGCACGGAATTGGCGAGGTATTCGACCCGGAGCGGCAGCATCATCAAGTTCGCGAAGCCGAGGATCATCCAGCTCACGAGCGTGCGCCGAAACAGCGCGTCCTGGTTGGCCAGCCGCATCGCCCGCAGCGGATGCGAGCCGCCGTCGTTCGAGATGGGCCGCGACGGAATCCGCGTCAGGCACCAGCCGCTGAAAGCAAAGGCCACGGCGAACAACGCCAGCAGCAGCCGAAACCAGCCGAGGCGCTCGGAGAGAAAATCGCCGGCCAGCTTGCTGAAGATCACGGCGGTCGCGATGCGGATGATGAAGGTGCGCGAAAAAATCCGGCCGCGCCGGACCGAGGGATAGTTCTCCTGATAAATCTGCGTCAACAACGGCAACACCGCCGCCGAGCAGGCCATCGCCAGCGTGGTCAACCCCACGAAGACCGGGAGCACGGGCACGAGCGCCGCCAGGGCGAACATCCCCGCCCCGAACCAGAAGACCCGCGCCGCCGCCGTGGCCGCCAGCCATTGTCGGTGCGACACCAGTGACACCACGAGCGGCGAGAGCAACAGGCCGAGACTCGAGCCTGCGGCGATCAGCGACTTCGCCGTCGCGCCCGCCTCGAACCAGCGTACGGCAATGAGAAGCAGGAACGTCGTCCCGGCCGTCTCGATGATTCCCGCGGTGACGGCCCGGAAGCGTTCGTAGCGAAAGGTGATGTGGGTGCGCCCGGCTTCGGACATGGGCGGCGAGCATAGGGACGAGGGTGGCGCCGGCCAAAGCCTAACTTTTGCGAACCGAATTCAGGGTTGCACCGCTCGCCCACGCAACTAAGTTTCCCGCTCATGTGGGATGTCAACCGTCCACCCCGAGGAAAGCGCCCGGCCGGCGCAAGCGGCGTGCTGCTGTTCGCGCTTTGGTTCGGACTGACGATTCAACTGTCCGCGAAACCCCACGTCTTTGACGGCTATGTGGAGCTCGCCCCACCGGAGTTGACGGGCCAGGCCACGCATGTGCTCAAGGATCAGCCGGCCGGCTTCGTGGTAGCGGCCTTGCTCGACAAGACGCGGGACCTCCAGGCCGACCAAACCGGCCGGCAGCGTCTGCTTGGGATCGTCGCCTTGCGCGAACGTACAGACTCGGGCCTGCCCTTGATCGAAGTGATCGAAGTGCGGCCGGCGGATTGGCTGGAACCTTCGCTGGAGATTGCCCGGTCTTCTCATGGCAGTTGGAATGGCCGCGGCAGTTCCCTCTACCCTTCGCTGAAGGAGGAGCCCCTGCCCGGCCGGTCTTTTGCCACCAGCTTGCCGGACTCCGATGGAGACGGTGTGCCCGACCCGTTGGATGCGTTTCCAAACGACCCGACGGAAACCACCGACAC
>CAYXDZ010000001.1:2671-10528 GCA_964463815.1 uncultured Verrucomicrobiota bacterium
CCGTTCGACCCCGAAGTTCCAAACCGTTTCTTCCTGATCCAAGTCCGTCAACCTTGACCCCCCAACAAAATGAAAAGACATCCGTACATCGTCCGCGGCCTGCTCCTGGCCGCATTCCTTTTCTCCTTGCAGACCGGTTCGGCGGCGCTCAACGCCTACCTCGAGTTGAAACTCAACGGAAATGACATCGCCGGCGACACCACCGTGGTGTCGATTGGTGGCGTGGATGTGAGCGATCACATCGAGTGCATCGCCTTCAACCACGAAGTGTTCACGAGCGGCTCTTCGCGCGCCACCCACGGCCCCATCAAGTTCGTCAAGCGCGTGGACAAGTCCTCGCCGCTGCTCTACCAGGGCTTCGGTCAGAATATGAATGCGGACGTAAAGTTTCGATTCTTCCGTAACAACCCGGACGACGGCAGCACGGAGCACTACTACACGATCACGTTGCAAAACGCGCGGATCGCCAGCATCCGGCACTGGTTTCCGAACACGACCGATCCCGTGGGCGCATCCCTGCCGCAAATGGAGGAGGTTTCCTTCACCTACCAGAGCATCACGATCATCCATGAGATCAGCGCCACCGAGACAACGCTCGACGTTTCGACGGCGCAGTGACCGTAAACCTGGGATGCACTTCTGCCGATCATCCTGCGGGCGGTTCTGTTGTCTGGCCGACTGCAAGTTCCCTGTATCGTGAAGCTGATCTGTTTGATTTACGTGAGTTCCGCCACGCGGCTGTTGAGCACCGCTGATCTGGATGACATTCTGGCCGCCAGCCGGCGCAACAACACCGCGCTCGGCGTCACCGGCATGTTGCTCTACAAGGACGGCAACTTCATGCAGGCGCTCGAAGGGCCGGAGGAGGCGGTGTTGAATCTGCAAAAGAAAATCGCCCACGATCCCCGTCACAAAGGGCTCCTGGTCCTCCGTCAGGTCGAAGTGAAGGAACGCGCCTTCAAGGAATGGGCGATGGGTTATCACAATCTCGACGCCACTGCCGGAGCCGCGCCCGCCGGCTACAGCAATTTTCTCCGGGACTCGCTGCTGGCACCGGAGTTTGTCGAGAACCCCTCCATCGCGCAAAAGCTCTTGCGGTCATTTCGCGAAAGCATGCGTTGACCCGGCCCGCCCAAGTGACGCCGTGGCTCTGCGCGAAGCCGGTGGTTAACACTTGATTGAAATGCGTCGCGCGGTTTGATCCCTCCAACCGCATGAGTACGCCCAACCCGTTTACCCGCCTCAACAACCGGGCCACCTGGACTCGCCCGTCGGTGCTGGCGCTGCTGGCCGCCAATTTTATCCCCCTGGTCTGCGTCATCGTTTTTGACTGGGATGTCTTTTCGCTGATGCTCCTGTTCTGGACGGAGAACCTGATCATCGGCACCTACAACATTCTCAAAATGCTCGTCTGCCGAACGGGTGGAACTTCGGCCGCGCTCAGCAAACTCTTCCTTGTTCCGTTCTTCACCATGCATTATGGCATGTTCACGCTGGTGCATGGCATCTTTGTGGTCGCGCTCTTTGGCGGAGGCACAAACCAGTCTGGCCTCGGACCGGACATGATCTTCGCCGCCCTGCGTGAACAGCACCTCTTCTTTCCAGTGCTGGCGCTGGCAATCAGTCACGGCGTTTCCTTCGCCACCAACTACCTCCGGCGTGGCGAGTATCGAACCGTCACACTGCCACGGCTCATGTTTCAACCGTATGGTCGCATCGTGATCCTGCACGTCACCATTCTTGGCGGTGGCTTTCTGATGCAGGCGCTAAACTCACCGGCGCTGGGGCTTGCGTTCCTCGTCGTGGTCAAGTGCGTCGTGGACCTGGTCGCGCACCTCCGCGAGCGGGAGAAATCCACTGCGCGCGAGGAGACTGCGGCCGACACTTGAAATTATTACAATCGGGGAAAAACTGAGCACACACCATCATGATAACCAACGTTCTTGGCGGTCCCTTGAGACTCTGTTGCACCCAACCGACCACCGGGTTTTTCCGCGACGGCTACTGTCGCACCGGTGCGGGCGATCACGGCCTGCACACCGTCTGCGCGCGGGTGACCCGGGAGTTCCTCCTGTTTTCCCTCGAACGCGGCAACGATCTGGTGACACCCCGGCCCGAGCATGATTTTCCGGGCCTGGGCGAAGGGGATCACTGGTGCCTTTGCGTGGAACGCTGGCGCGAGGCGCTGGCTGCCGGTTGCGCGCCGTCCGTCGTGCTGGAAGCGTGTCACATTTCCGCGTTGGAATATGTGGACCTCGAGGACTTGAAGGCGCACGCCGTTCGCGCGGGTTAGACTGAACTTTATCGACGGGAAGTGGCGACACGGGCGCGCAATTCGAGTGGACGTGTGGACCGGGCGGCTCCAGCAAACTTGACCTCCCCGGCGTGGTCCATAGAGTCGCTCCATTCCAAGTCGAGCACACAAGCATCCCAGCATGAACACTCCAACCTCTGCCCTGGATCACTCCCACACCCCGACCAGCCGCGCGGTCGTCTCGTTGACCGGGAAGTTCCATCGTGGCGTCCGGTTGATGACAGTCGTTGGCAGCTTTATCGGCGTGGTCGCGGCCGCGCCCGCTCAACCAGTCACAACCACGCCGGACTCCCGTGTGGCGACCCTCCAGGCGGAAATGGATGAAGCCATGCAGCAGGTGCGCACCATCGTCAATCAACCGGTCCAAGACCTGCGGTTGGGCCCCGGTATGCGCTACAGCAATGCACCCGAAGGCTGGTTTCATGAGGGTGCCACGAAGCCTGATTTCAACACGGTGGATGTCCGGCAAACCCAGACGTTCCCTTACGAAAAGCAACCGTACATCACGTCCCCACTGAACCCGGGCGTGGTTTTCCTTGGTCCCCAATTGGAGTTCAATTCGATGACCAAGTATTTTTACACCAACTACGCGCTGCCGAAAAAGCGGCTGACCGAGGCGGAGATGGTCGAGATCAACCGGCTCTACCGCATCATCGGCCGATGCGAACAGGAACTCGCCGATCTGCGACGACCCGCCCTGGAGCCGGAGGAACTCGAAGATCCCGAAGGCGGCCTGGTCCTCAAACCGATTCCGAAGGAGCGTTACCTTTGGGCCGGGATTGCGATCGCCGTCGTGCTGGGGATTTATTTCGTGGTGCGGAAGGCCCGGTAACCCACCTTTTGGTTGTCAGGCATCTCGACTTACGTAAGTTCAATCGAACAACTCCTGCACTTCGTCCCACGTGAGCGCTTCGGTGAGGGCGGTTTCGTCGCCGAAGACGGCCTGGATGGCGTCGCGCTTCTTCTGCTGCAATTTCAGGATCTTCTCCTCGACGGTGTCGCGCGTGATGAGCTTGTAGCTGGTCACCACTCGGCGCTGGCCAATCCGGTGCGCGCGGTCGGTGGCCTGGTCCTCGACGGCCGGGTTCCACCACGGATCGAAATGCACGACGGTGTCGGCCGCGGTCAGGTTCAGGCCCACGCCGCCGGCCTTGAGGCTGATCAGGAACACGGGCGCCCGGCCCGCTTGAAACGCGCGCACAACCGCACCGCGATCCTTCGTCGAACCATCGAGCCGGCAGTAGTCGATGGCTTCGGCGGCGAGCCGTTCGCCCAGCAGATCCAACATTGAGGTGAACTGGCTGAAGACGAGCGCGCGGTGGCCGCCGTCGATGATCTCCTCCAGTAGTTCGCCGAACAGCTCCAGTTTGCCCGACGGTTCCTTCACCTTCGCCGCGTCGAGTTGAAGCAGGCGCAGGTCGCAGCAGATCTGCCGCAGTCGTAGCAACGCCGTGAAGATGACCATCCGGCTCTTCGCAAAGCCGTCCTTGCCAACGGCGGCGAGCACTTCGTTGCGGCCGGCATCGAGCACCTGTTGATAGACGGCGCGCTGGTCGGTGGTGAGTTCGCAGAAGCTGACCTGCTCGATCTTCGCGGGCAGCTCGGGCGCGACGTCGCGCTTGAGCCGGCGTAGGAGAAACGGCCGGACGCGCCGGCTGAGCCGGTCCTGCAATACGGGATCGCGGCCCTTGCTGAGCGGCAGTTCGTAGCGTTCGCGGAAGTCGGTCGCCGAGCCGAGATAGCCGGGCATGAGAAAGTCGAAGATCGACCAGAGATCGAGCACGGAGTTTTCCATCGGCGTGCCGGTGAGCACGAACCGGTGCCGGCAACGGATGGACTTCACGGCCTGGGCGTTTTGCGACTGGCGGTTCTTGATGTGCTGGGCCTCGTCGAGGATCACGGTGTCGAACTCGAGCGGGCGGTAGATGTCGGCATCGCGGCGGATGAGGGCGTAGGACGTAATGATTAAATCGTAATCCGTAAGGCGGGAGAACAGCGTGTGGCGGTCGGGGCCGTGGAGAACAGCGACGCGAAGGTGCGGGGCGAACCTGGCGGCCTCGGCCTGCCAGTTGAAGACAAGGCTCGTGGGGCAAACGACCAAATGCGGATTGCGGATTGTGGAACGCGGAACATCGCCGGACGATCCGGAATCTGCATTCCGCACTCTGCCTTCCGCACTCCGCGTTAGACTCAGATGCGCGAGCGCCTGGAGAGTTTTGCCGAGGCCCATCTCGTCGGCAAGGATGCCGCCGAAGCCGTTGGCGCGCAGCTTGTGCAACCAGCGCACGCCGTCTTTTTGATACGGACGCAGTAGGGGGGCGAAGGAGCCGAAGTCCAGCTTGAGGCCCCCTGCTCCGCCGGTCACACGCTCCTGCCACGCCGTCGGCGCGGCGACCGGCCAGCCGAGTTTGCGCGCGACGGTTTCGTTTAGATACGCGGCCTGCTCAGCGCGGAAGCGATAGCCGCCGGCCTCCTGCTTCGGTGCGGCATCGATCAGGATCTCCGACAATTCCTCGACCGCGCCGTTGTCAAGCAGCGCAAATTTGCCGTTGCGCAGCTTGGTGTGCGAGCGACCGCCGCGCACGAGCGACTGGATGTCGGCGTTGGAAAACTTCTCACCGCCCGCGGTCTCGAACTGTACGCCAAAGTCGAACCATTGCTCGCCGCTGCCGGCGGGGCGAATCTCGCAACGCGGCGCGATGCGTTCGACGTTCTTGTTCAGACTCCAGTCGAGGCGTTCTTCGAGCGTGACCTGCCATTCGCTTTGCAAGCGCGGGTAATCGCGGGCGAAGAAGGTGAGCACGGCGTCCTGGCCGGTGAGCAACAGCCAGCCCTCACGGTCGGGACCTTCGAAGCCGGCGCGAACCAAACGGGCGAGGGCGTCGCGCTCAGTGGCGAAATCGCGGAGTCGGTAGCGGCGGGCATTTTTTGTGTCAGCCAGCCACACGGTAGGCGCCGACGTAAGGAGGCTCTCCTTGCCAAACCCAGAAGAAGTTAGAACCACCTCACGTCGGCCACTATCAGCTTCGAGGAGCCCGAAGCTTTCACCGTCGTATGTTGCCCGCAATCTCGCGCGCAGCTTGGCAAGACCACCCTCGAGTTCGAGGCGGATCAACGGTGGCTCGACGACGATATCGAAATCGTCGGGCGTGAAATCGGCATCAAGCAAACCCGTTGCGGCCAGCACCGGAAGTTCATTGTGCAAAAAGACCGGCACTTGATTGCGCGAGAGCGTTTGCGAACCTTGCAGCAAGGCGAGTGAACAGCCTGGCAACTGAAGCCGCGAGAAGGTCGAACCTTGCAACACCCAGGTCGTCGCGCCGGGAATGATCACGGGCGGCTGGAACGGCGCCCCTCCCATCACCGGAGCGCGGGACGGGGCGGCTGGAATGTCGCCCTTGCGGGCGGGCAGTTCCGCCGTCAGGCGGATTTCGCCCGAGTCGAGCAACGCGGCCTGCACCTTGAGCGCGTATGGTTCGTCGCTAATGACGACCAGCTCTTTGCGGCCGAAGCTGGCTGCGCCCGGGGGCAGGAGCGCCAGCAGTTCCGCCAGTTGGGGAACGCTCAACTTCAGCGTGGCGGGCAGTTCGCCATTCGCCCATACAATCACCCGTTGAAACAGCGGCAACTGATTGTCGGCCATCGTGTAAGCGGTCTCCCGGGCCAAAGCCGCCAGGGGCAGCCGGCGACTGCCGTTCACCGCCTCGAAGAAGACGGAGATCGAACCAGCGGCCAACGATTGCGCGAGATTCGGCGGGAGAATGACGGCAAGCTGAAGCGGTTCACCATCGGAAGCGAATATCAGCGGTGGCGGAATCTCCTTGGGCGTCGATTCGGAGTTCGGAGTTCGGAGTTCGGAGTTCGATTCCTGAGCTGCTTCACGTCGGTTGCCAGCCAAGGAGGGGTTGAAGACTTCAACGCCGAGCGCGAGCGCGTGCGCGCAGATTTTCCCCCACTGCCGCGACTCCTTGCAGGGGCAGAGGTTCTCGACATTGGTCGCGTCCTTAATGAGCAGGCCGGTCTTGATCGTGCCAGCGCCGCCCTCCACTTCGCCGGTCAGTCGCGGTGGATTCCACTCAGCAGACAACACCCGGCCGGCGGCGTGGAGGGCGCGGGCCTCTTTCATGGCCTGCCAGCCGCCCGCCTGGGCGAGGAGTTTCTCAGTCAATTGCACACCGCTCATGGGCGGCGATTGAACGGGAAGAAAGGAAACGGGGGAAGCGGGAACGTCACAAGTAAGGCGTAATCCGTGATGCGTAATGCGTGAACTTGCCGCCCCGGCCTTCACGGATCACGGATTGGGTCATTCCGAGGACGAGAACGAGGACGAGCTTCCGGTGCTCAATACTCGCACTCAATCTCGTGCAGACAACCGCAGCCGCAGGTGACGCTGATGCGGGTGATGCGGTCGCCTTCGCGTTTGAGCTCAAGCGCGGGCTCGACCTGGTCTTCGGGAGCATTACCCGCACGCCGGCCACCGTTTCCTGGCGTGGCCGTCGGCAGCACGCTGGAGAGCGGCTTGAAGGCGGTCGCGGTGGATTCGGCGGCGGCGATCTTCAGATTGAACGGACGTGGCTCCGCGGCAGCGGGTGCGGCGGGAGTGATGAGCGGTTTGAAGCGTGGATTCATGGTGAATTTCCCAGGGCGGCATCCAGCGGTGAGGGCAGGCGGAGGAACACCGTGACGCGGCGGTTCTCCTCGGATGTCGGCGACAGATCAGGCAGGGGCTGCGTGTCGCCAAAGCCCGTCACCCGCGCAAACTGGGAGTCATGCACACCGTAGCGGGCGAGCACGCGCCGGGCGGTCTTGGCCCGGTCGGCGGAGAGCTCCCAGGCGGTGTAGTTGGTGCGGCCGATGTCGTGGCCCCGGGGGGTATGGCCGGCGATCTCGATGCGGGTTGCACGATTCTCGGCAATCGGCCACGCCAGCGTCGAGAACACCCAGCGGCCGTACATGGTGAGTTTCTCCGTGTCGCCCACGAAGAGCGAACGGCGGGACCGGTCGAAGATGCTGATCTCGATCCCCTCCGGCGTGATGTTCAACTGCACCGGCTGGTTCTCGCCTTCGGTGGGCAGGTTCAATGATTGCAACTGGTCGAGCACCCGGGCCATGAGGGCGGCCTCGAAGGGCGAATCGGAGTTCTTCGATTCACCGACCGAATCAATCGGCGGCGTGTTGGTGTCGGTGACCAGCGAGGAAGTGCCGGTGCCGGTCGTGACGAATTGCGAACGAAACGCACGCTCGACGGCCTCCCGAATCGAGGTGTCCTGCGCCACCAGCCACAACACGAGAAACAGCGCCATCATCGCGGTCACGAAGTCCGCATAGGCCACCTTCCAGGCTCCGCCGCTGCCCGCCATGTCAGTGAATTTCCGGGTTGAGGTTCATGTTGGGGAAATGCTTCAGCGCAGTTTGAGGATCAACCCGACCCGCCGGTTGGCATCGTCGTCGGGGTTCTCGCGGTTGATTGGGCGCGCGGCACCGAAGCCGGTGACGTTGCGAATCCGCTCCGCCGGCACCTTGAGATCCAGGAGCAGACGGCG
>CAYXDZ010000001.1:10628-24534 GCA_964463815.1 uncultured Verrucomicrobiota bacterium
AGCACGGTGATCTCGACCACGCTGGGCAGGGCGAAGTCGCCGTCCCTCGGGTCGTGGTTCACCTTCGATTCCGGGGAGTCAAGCAGGCCGGTCTTCGGCTCGTCAGGCGAGGAGAAGGGGCTGGTGAATGAGCGGGCCACCGCGTGCTTGATCTCCGGACTCTGCGCCGTGAGCCAGAGCACGAGGAACAAGGCCATCATCGCGGTCACGAAGTCCGCGTACGCCACCTTCCAGGCACCGCCCCCTTTACCGGCCATCGGACACTCCTTCCGGCCCGGCTGGTTCCGCCCTGTTGGTGGGGTTCATGGCGCGCAGGCTCACTTGGTGTTGAGCGCCTTCAACATGGCCTCCAGTTCGTCCGCCGACGGCTTGACCTCCGTGGGCAGACCACGGCGGGCGACCTCGACGGCCATGACCGGGGCCATGCCGTTGGCGAAGCCGATCACCGAGTTGGCGATGCAACGGTTGTAGGCATGTTCCGCCTGCGAGACAAAGTGCATGTTCACCGCGAGCGGGTTGAGAAAACCGTAGGAGATCAGAATGCCCAGGAAGGTTCCGACCAGCGCGGCCGCCACCTTGTAGCCGATGATCTCGGGCGGCCCGCTGATGGCGGCCATGGTGATGATGATGCCGAGCACGGCGGCGACGATCCCAAAGCCCGGCATGGCGTCGGCCGTCCGCGTCATCACGTCGATCGGCGAGTGTGATTCCTCCTCGACCGTCCGGATTTCGGTGTCCAACAGCATCTTAAGCTGATCGGGCTTGATCTTGCCGTCGATGATCGGCTTGAGCCCGCCGCACAGAAACTCCACCGCGTGGTGGTTGTTGATGAAGGTCGGGTACTTCGAGAAAATGCTGCTGGCCGAGGGATTCATCACGTGCTCCTCGAGGGCGATCATGCCGTTGCGGCGGCCGAGCAGAAACAGTTCGTAGAGCGCCTTCAGCAGTTCCTCGTAAGCCGCCTTGCCGAACGGGGCGCCCTTCAGGCACATGATGGTCAGCTTGACCATGTCCACCAACACCTTCTTCGGGGCCATGATGATCAGCGCACCCAGGGCGGAGCCACAGATGACGATGTATTCAGCGAGGTGGAAGAAGGCCGCGACCTTGCCGCCGGCATACATGAAGCCGCCGAGCACGGACCCGAGCACGATGATGGCACCAATGACGATGAGCATGATGGAAAGCAGTTAACCGTCAGCCGGCATTGACCGTATCGAACCGCTGCAAGTAGGAACGGATGGCCAGAATGGCCTGGGAATGAATCTGGCAGATGCGGGACTCGGTCAGGCCGAAGGCCTCCGCGATCTCCCGCAGCCGCATGTCTTCAAAATAGTAGAGCGCCAGCACCTTGCGCTGCATCTCCGGCAGTTGGTCCAGCCGGTCGACGATGAGGCGGGTCATCTCGCGGCGCGAGGTCTGTTCCACCGGATCGACCCAACTGGGATCGGCCACGCTTTCGTACTGCGCGGGGCCGTCGTCCGCGTCCGAGCCGGAGGCGGCATCGAGACAGATGAACGTCGCGGGGCGCACGTCCTTCAGCCATTGCTCGTAATCAGCGGGCGAGAGGTTCAACGCCTTGGCCATTTCTGCGTCGGTGGGCGCGCGGCCCTTGTCCTGTTCGATCCGGCCCATCGCCGCCTGAATCTTGCGGGCCTTGTCGTGGATCGAACGCGGCACCCAGTCCATCTTGCGCAACTCGTCGAAAACAGACCCGCGGATGCGCAACCGGGCGTAGGTTTCAAAGCTCGAGCCGTTGTTCTGATCGAAGTTTCGCATGGCGTTGAGCAGACCCACCAGGCCGGCGCTGTAGAGATCCTCGATATCGACGTGCGACGGCAGGGTCATGGCCAGCCGGCCGACGACGGTCTTGACGAGCGAGAGGTATTGTTCGACGAGCTGTTCCTCGACGGCGCTGCCGGGGCGGGCTTTGGCATACCGCTTCCAGAGTTGTTCGCGGGTGGGTGCGGCTTCGGAGCGCGCCCGGGAGGGCGGTTCAAGAGTTTGAGCGTCGGCAACGGCTTTCATGGTTCAGGCTATTTTTTGCTAGGGTCACGTTCTGCTTCGGCGGCCCGGGCACGGGCGGCGGCCAGCCGTTCTTCACCCACTTCACGCAGGCCCTGCAACCACACCCGGCCCCACCAGCGCAGCAGCCAGCCGGCTCCGCAGGCGGCAACCGCCGAGCGCCAGAGGATCGAAGGCCAGTCACTTTGTTGCAGCAGCCCAAATGAAACGCTGGTTCCAAAACCCAGAAGTCCACCCAAGATCATCAGCGATTTCATGGTCGAAGTAACGTTCGCGTACCGTTTAGCAGCCCGTCTGCCAGCGGTGGCTCAAGGATTACTTCCGCGCAAAACCCCTTTATTTCAGCGCAAACTGGCGCGCAATAACCTCCCCCGCCGTCGCCGCCACAAATGTGCCCGGTATATTTTGCCCGGCGCTCAACCAGCCCACCCGATAATTCGTGCCCAGTACCAGGTTCCATAACTTGCCCCAGCGCACTTCTTCATCCAGATGCGTGAGCACGATGTCCTGCACCGGCAACTGCCGGAAGGCCTGCGCCTGCGCCTGCAAGATCGACGATTCGTAGGCGGCGTTGAGCACGAGATGCACCTGGGCTGGTGGCAGATCCGTCAAGCGCCGCGCAAGTTCCCGCACGGCTGCCGCGTCCCGCCAGTCCACGCCCGGCAGATCAATGAAACCGATGTCCGGCGGCGTACCTTCACCAAACGTCAACGACCGCGCGACGGGCACGCCGAGAATCTCGCCATACACGCTCAACGACTCGGCGGTGTTGGCCGTCGCGCCGTCCAGCCGCCAGACGCGGGCGGAGTGCCCGGCCAGCAACGTGGTTTGCGTGAGCCATTTGCAGATCACCGTCGTTTTGCCCGCACCAAATGGGCCGACAAACACATGCACCGAGGAAGCGGTCGCGGGAACGGGTTTGCGATCCCAGAACTCCGCGAGCACCGAACAGGCAATCGAGATTTCCTCGCGCAACGAAGCCGGAGGTCGCTCACCGTGGCGGGACTGCAAGTGATCGACAAATTGGTGCGCGTGCATCGGGGCGAGGCCCATGTCCTGCAACATCGTGGGCACCCGCCAGCCGGAGGCACCGCCGCTCAGCTTCACCGGAGCTTGGGTTGGGGACTGCTCTTGCCCGGCAAACAAATCGGCCGCGCTCAATAGCGATTTCTGCGCAGGCAAGCTAGGCGACAGTGGGGTCGCCCCGGGAACGATGCTGCTGGCATCGTCCACCACATCAAGCCGCGGACCGGCACCCACCGGTGGCGACACAGCCGCCGGAGCGGAACCGGCGGCTTCCAGTCCGGCCAGCACTTCGATGCGCGGTTTGGACCAGAGCCGGGAGATACCTTCGGCGGGCAGTTGGCGGATGTTCAGCACCACGGCGCGCGGGCCGAGTTGCTGACGGATCTGCTCCACGGCCTGCGCGGCGTTCTCGGCGATGAACTGGTAAATCTTCACGGTTGCTTAGGTTAGCTTTCCAGGCCGGTCACCATGCCGGCATTTTGCACCTCCACACGGTTGGGTATCTCCGCGTAGCTCAGCACGGCCAGGTCGGTGAAGGTCGATTCAAAGAAGCGCCGGAAACCGAGCCGGATCTGCGGTGAACACAGCACCACGGGCGGCAGGCCGTTCGAGATCATCTGCTGAATTAGTTTGGAGAGCCGCTCGATCAGGTGGCGGGCAATGCGCGGCTCCATGGTCAGCGCGACTTCATTGGCGCTCTGCCGGACGCCCTGTGTCAACGCCTGCTCGAGCTTGGGATCAAGCGTAATCGCCTTGATCGCGCCGTTGTCCTGTTGATACGGCCGGGCGAGTTGCGCACCCAACGCGCGGCGGGCGTGCTCGGAAAGTTCGTCAGGGTTCTTCGTCGTCGCAGCGTAGTCGCTGACCTTCTCGAGAATGCCGGCGAGGTTGCGGATGGAGACGCCTTCGGAGAGGAGATTTTGCAGCACGCGCTGGATCTGACCGACGGACAGCAGGCCGGGAATCAACTCGTTGATCACCGTCGCGTGCGTCTGCTTAAGATTGTCGAGCAACGTCTGCACGTCCTGGCGGGTGAGAATCTCATGGGCGTTGCGCTTGATGGACTCGCTCAGATGCGTGACCAGCACGGACGGCGCATCGACCACCGTGAAGCCACCCACTTCGGCGTGCTTGCGCTCGGCGTCCGTGACCCACGTGGCGGGCAACTGGAAAACCGGCTCCACCGTGGGCACGCCCTTGAGCACCGTCTTGCTGCTGGTGGCGTTCATGGCGAGCCAGTAACCGGGCAGGATTTCGCCCTTGGCCACCTGGTTGCCCTTGAGGAGGAAGCGGTATTCGTTCGCGCCCAACTGCAGGTTGTCGCGCAACCGCACCGGCGGGATGATGACACCCATCTCCTGGGCGAAGTTGCGCCGGATGCCGGTGATGCGTTCGAGAAGGTCGCCGCCCTTGCGTTGATCCGCCAGACTCACCAGTCCATAACCGAGTTCAATCTGCAAGGTATCGAGTGAAAGCATGCCTTCCAGGCGCTCGCCACCCGCCGTCGCCGCGCCCGCGGTGCCCCCGGCGGAACCTTCCTTCGCTCCCGCCACTCCCGGCGTGCCGCGTGATTCCGAGGCGGCCTTGAGCTGCGGGGCGTGCTGTTTGAGCACGCGCAAGACAAACCAGGTGATGCCCGCGAGCACAAGAAACGGCATCATCGGCAGCCCGGGCAGGAACGCCATGACCACCAGCATGATGATCAACATGTTCAGCGCGCGCGGATAGAACAACAACTGGCTGCCCAACTCCTGGCCGAGATCGTTCTTGGCCGCCGCCCGGGTGACCAGAATACCGGCCGCCACCGAGGTGATGAGGGAGGGGATCTGCGACACCAGGCCGTCACCGATGGAGAGCAGCGTGAACAGGCTGAGCGATTCGGAGACCGTCATCCCCTTCTGCGCGATGCCGATGGCGAAACCGCCGATCACGTTGACCAGGGTGATCAGGATCGCCGCGATGGCGTCGCCGCGCACGAACTTGCTGGCACCGTCCATCGCGCCGTAGAAATCAGCCTCCTGCTCGACCTTCTTGCGCCGTTCGCGGGCCTCGGATTCGTTGATTACGCCCGCGTTCAACTCCGCGTCGATGGCCATCTGTTTGCCGGGCATCGCATCCAACGTGAAGCGGGCCGCGACTTCCGCGATGCGGCCGGCACCCTTGGTGATCACGACGAAATTGATCAGGACGAGAATGAGGAACACCACCAGACCAACCACGTAATTGCCGCGGACGACGAAGCTGCCGAAAGCCGCGATGATCTCGCCCGCGTAACCGTCCAGCAGGATCAACCGCGTCGAAGCCACGTTCAAGGCGAGCCGGAATAGCGTGATGACCAGCAGGAGCGTGGGGAAACCGCTGAATTCGGAAGGCTCCTTGAGGTAGAGAATCACCAGCATCGTCAGCAACGACAAGGCGATGCTCATGGCCAGCAGCCCGTCGAGCAACTGCGGCGGCACCGGAAAGATCAGCAACAGGATGGTGCCAAACAGCCCGAAGATCAGCCAGAGATCACCCTGGCCGAAAAAGCGTTTCAGTCCGGAACTGGCGGGAGTGGGGGAGGCCATCGTCAGACAGGTGAATTGGCCGGCGACAGGGGCATCGACAGGCGCGCGTTGCCGGACCCCGGGGCATCGATCACTTCACCGCGCGACCGCTCTGCTGTAGTTTTGCGCCTGCTCATGCGGGTTTCTCGTTCTGCTGCCGCCAGTATTTGTACCGGTTCATGCGATAGACATAAGCCAGCACTTCGGCGACGGCGGCATACAGTTGAGCAGGTACTTCGCCACCCACCCGGGCGTGCTTGAACATCATCCGGGCAAGGGGCTTGTTCTCCAGGATCGGCACCTGGTGCTGGGCGGCAAGTTCACGGATGCGCAGGGCGAACTTGCGCGCCCCCTTGGCCACGATCTTGGGCGCTTTCATCGTCCGGCGGTCATAGCGGAGGGCGATCGCCAGATGGGTCGGGTTGGTGATGATCACATCGGCCTGGGGCACTTCCGCGAGCA
Organism: uncultured Verrucomicrobiota bacterium; assembly: GCA_964463815.1. Taxonomy (GTDB): domain Bacteria; phylum Verrucomicrobiota; class Verrucomicrobiia; order Limisphaerales; family RI-55; genus RI-55. Next base: position 16,688 of record CAYXDZ010000001.1, read on the forward strand.
TTTTGCGCTGGGAATGAGCGTTTCGCCGCCGCCGCTGCCGGGCTTTGACTTGCTGATCACCTTCCGAGTTCTTGTTTTCATCCTTCACCTCCTGGCGGGTCATCATCAGGTCTTTGCGATGTTTCCAGAACTGCCAGGCGTAATCCGCACCCGCGATCAGAATCATCACTAGGATGAGGCGAACGGTCAGCTTGAGGGCCGAACCCGCAAGAAATTCGGCAATTCTTGCCGGATGAATGGCGGCAAAAAAGATCGGGTCGCTCATGATCTCCCGCACAACGCCGTAAGAAAGGCCGACGATGGCGGCGAGCTTCACCAGCGCCAGCGCCGCCGGGGCTGAGCTTTGCAGCGAAAAGATGCGTTTCAAGCCGGCGACCGGATCAAGTCGCTCCCACTTGGGCTCCAATGCCTGGGGCGCGGTTTGGAAGCGACTCTGAATGCCCCCCGCTATCAAGCCGGCGATCATGACCGTGATCACCACCGGCGCGACCATTTTGGCGACCGCAAACAAGCCGACGGTAAAGTAGCCCGGTAGGGAACTCGTGGTGATCGAAATGTCACCCAGATGGCCCAGCACGGCGAACTGCGCCTCGAGCAATCCACGCCACATTTCACCGCTCGTGAAGGCGAGCGCCGTCACGCCGGCCAGCAACGCGAACAGCGTCTGCACTTCGGCGCTGCGCGGGATTTGGCCGCGCTTCTGGGCGTCCTCAAGCTTGCGCGGTGTTGCCTGCTCTGTCTTTTCGGCGAGTTCGCTCATGCGGTGGCGAGCAGTTCCGTGATGCGCATCACATCATCGGGCAGGCGTTGCAGATACGCGGCGATGTGCTGGGCCATCAGATTCATGGTGATGCCGAAGACGAACAGCCCGGCCAGCACGCGGACTGCGAAGCTCTCGAAGAAGGAACTGATCTGCTGCACCGCGCGGCCGATCAACGAAAACACGAGCATCACAATGAAGGAAACCGCCATCATGGGCGCCGCGATTTGCACCGCCACGCCGAAGATCCGGCTGGTGTGCGCGATGACCTCATCCAGCGCCGCGTTGCCCATCACCCCGGCCCCAACCGGCAGGACCGTGTAACCCCGCTCCAACGCGGCCAGCAGGTAGTGATGGATGTCCAGCGCCAGAAACATCATGGACGCAAGATAGAACAGGATCAGTCCTGGGATTTCCGTGCGCACGCCGCTGACCGGGTTGACGTCCGAGGCGAGATTTAGGCCCACCTCGGTGGCGATGATGTTGCCGGCAATGTCGAGGCAGAGGAACACCATGCGGGCGACAAAACCAATGACGAGCCCGTTGATCAATTCGCGCAACATGATGCCCACCACCTGCCAGAGCCCGAATCCCTCGACGGCAAACGGCGGGAGTCCCGGCGCAATCAAAAAGGCGGTCAGGGCGGCGAGCGCCACGCGCACGCGCGCGGGGATGTTCTTGGCGGAGAAGACAGGAAAAACCATCACCACCGCGCTGACGCGGAGGAAGACGAACAGCCAGTTGGCGATGTCGAGGTTCAATCCATGACGGGCATCCTTGCATCAGTGGCCACCCATCCTTGGGAGCCGGTTAAAAAGTCCTGACCGGGTGTCCGGTCGTTCAACCACCCACCATTTGCGGCATGCGCTCAATCAGCGCGGTGGTGAACTCGATCAGCTTGCGCATGATCCAGGGCAGCAGCAGCACAATCAGACCGCTCACTCCGAGCGCCTTGGGCACAAATGTCAGCGTCTGCTCGTGAATCGAGGTCACCGCCTGGAACAGTCCCACCCCCAGGCCAATCAGCATGGCGGCGAGCAGGAACGGCGCGGCGACGGTGATCGCCAGAAAGATCATGCTCTTCAGCGTGTCGGTGGCAAATTCGGGATTCATGGTGGTTTCGTAATTGATCTCGTCCGCGTCGCTGATGTCGCCTCGCTTCCATCGCGAGGTGGACCACACAGACGATCGTTGGTCGCTACAAGCCGAAGCTCGTCACCAGGCTGCGGACGATCAGTCCCCAGCCATCGACGAGCACAAACAACAGAATCTTGAGCGGGAGCGAAATCACCATCGGCGGCATCATCATCATGCCCATGCTCATGAGCACGGTGGCCACCACGAGATCAATCAGGATGAACGGCACGAACAGCAGAAAGCCCATCTGAAACGCGGTGCGCAGTTCGCTGATGATGAAGCCCGGAATCACCACCCGGAGCGGCAGTTCCTCGACCGGCGTCGGCCCGAGCCGGGCCATCGCCACGAACAGTTCGACATCCTTCGCCCGCGCCTGTTTGAGCATGAAGGTCCGCACGTGCGTGCTGGCCTTCTCCATCGCCACTTCACTGGTGATCTGCTTCGAAGTGTACGGATCGACGGCATCCTGTTTGATGTTCTCCCAGGTGGGCGCCATGATGAAATACGTCATGAACAGGGCTAGCCCGATGATGATTTGATTCGAAGGCGAACCGGGCAACGACAGGGCCGTGCGCACAAACGCCAGCACGATCACGATGCGGGTGAAGCACGTCATTAGCAGCAGGATCGACGGGGCCAGCGACAACATCGTGATGGTGAAGAGGATGCGAATGCCCAGATCGAGATCCTCGGGCTGATTGGCACCCTCGACACCAAGATTGACCTTGAACGGCATGATGGAGCCGCCCGCCTGCGCCTGCGCCTCCCCGGCCAGCATGACCATGAGCAGCAGCGCGAACAGCACCAGCAACCAGCGGCGGCCGTGAAGAAAAGTCCGGGGTGTGCTCATGAAGGCCGGGAAGTAAAAGACTGCAACGCCTGCATGAAGGAAACGGGAGCGGCCACCGGATTGAGCTCTTCCACGCCGGCTTCCATTTCCGGCAAATGACTCAATAGCGACACCCCATTGGGCGAGGCGGCGACCAGAAAACGCTGCTGTTCGTAGGCGAGCACGTACACGCCCTGCCGGCCGCCGAGCGACTGGGCTTCAAGCAGCCGCAACTTGGGCGAACGCCCTTTGCGCAGCGCCAGTCGCTGCCAGTTTTTCATCAACCAGACCCCGCCGAAGAGAATCGCAAAGACCAGCAGCAACGCCCCCACCACACGCAGCAGGGCGGCACCGGTGTCCGGCAGGGGCGCGGGCGTCACCGGGTCCGCGGCGTGCGCGGTGAGCACGAGCGCGCAGCAGACCGTCAGGCGAACCATGGCAGGGAACGCTTTCATCAGACTTTCCCGAGGAGCTCGGTGATCTTGATGCCGAATCGGTCCTCGACCACCACCACTTCGCCGCGCGCAATGAGCCGGCCGTTGATGAACAGCTCGACCGGCGCGTCGGCCTCCTTGTCGAGGGTGATCACGGAGCCCTCGCCGAGTTCGAGCACGTCCTTCATCGGCAACTGGGTGGAACCCAGCTCGACGGAGAGGGACACGGGCACATCGAGCACCATGTCGAGGTTGGCGGGCACCGCGCGGGCTGCGGTGGGAGGCTGGGCAACTAGGGTTTCACTCATGGCAGGTCAGGATTTCAGGACGGAAGTCAGTTGCACGGCGAGCTGGTCCCCGGCGCTGCCGAGGCGGCCGTTGAACCGGGTGACACTCGCGAGCCGCACCTTCACGTCGTTGGATTGTTCGGGCGAAAGGGGAAGCACGTCTCCCGGCATCAGCGTGGCGAGCTGACGCGCGGTGAGCCGGAGGTTCTGCCATTCCGCCACCACCGGCACGCGGACGTGGGAAAGCGCGGGGTTCCATTGTGGCGGGCGCGGCCGGGCGGCGGGCGGTTCCTCGCTCTTTTCACTGATGGCGTTGAGCGAGCCCACGAGGGGTTCCAGCGTCCGGCACGGAAACGAAAATTGTATCTGCTCCACGCAGTCGCCAAGGCGCACCTCGATGGCGACGACCAGCATGACCGTGTCATGGGACGAACTTTGCAGAAAACGGCCGTTGTTCTCATGTCCCAACACTTCCGGGCGCAGATCCTTGATCGGTGCCCACTGGCTGCACCATTCGCTAAGCAGAATGCCCACGGCTTGGTTCAAGAGAGCGAGTTCGATCTCGCTCATCTCACGATCCAGGCTGACCGAGTGCGCCGGCCCACCGAGCAGTCGATCCACAATCGTCAACCCCAGGCGGGGCGGCAGCTCCAGGAGGCAGATCCCGCGCAGGGGCTCGGCCTTGAACAGCGTGAGGTGCGTGGGATTGGCCAGCTCATCCACAAATTTCTGAAACGGCAGCGTGTGCAGCCGGGTCATCTGCACGCCAAACTCCAGCCGCAAATACAAGGACATGCGCGCCGACAACGCGCGCAGAAAGCCCTCGTGCAAAATCCGCATCCGGCGCATCTGGTTCTGCGAGAGAAAACTTGGCTGGCGAAAATCGTAGGGTTGCGCATCGGTTTTCACGGACCGGCGCGACGGGTCGGGCGCGGGGTCAGAACCGTTGCCCGCCGCGTTCTCCGGGGTGGTGTCCGCCTCGACCTGGGCGAGCAGGCGTTCCACCTCCGACTGCGAAAGCACCTCGCTCGATTCCGTTTTGTCTGGCTGATCCATGCCGTTGATTCCTTGGGGGCGGTTTACTGGATGGCGAAATCCGTGATGTAGATCTCCTTAACGGCGGGCTTGCCGAGCGCGGTGTTGATCGTGGAGATCAGTTCCGCCTTGATGATGTTGCGGGCGTCCGGCTTTTCGAGATCGCGAATGTTCTTCGTGCTGAGCACGCCCGAGGTGACGTCGCGCACCTGCTCCATGTTGGCTTCGAGCAGGGTCTTGAACTCCTCGCCCTGGCCCACCAGCGTGTAGCTCGACATGAGGTAACGAGTGGCCTGGGTGTCCTTCACGTTCACAATGATCTTCGGTAGTGGCACCGTGGTCTTGGCCCCCTTGGCGCCGCCCCCCGCACCCTTCGCGTCGGCCGCGTCGCCCGTGGGTTCTTCTCCTTCGGTCGCACCGTGATCCGTCGTCGTGGCACTGGCGGTAATGGCTTGCTGCAACTTGGGCACGAGCACGAACTGCGTCATCACAAACGCGAGCACCGGCATGAGCACGACGGTCAGGATCAACGGCAGCATCGCCTTGAGGCCCCCGCTGGCCGGGGCGGCGGCTTCCGCCGGTTGCTTGGCGTCACCCTTGGATTTGTCGTCAGCCATGAGATCGGGTCAGGTTGAGGGTTCGCTTACCGCTTGAGATTCACCAGTTCCTGAAGAATCTCGTCGCTGGTGCTGATGATCCGTGCGCTGGCTTGGAAGGCGCGCTGCGTGGTGATCATCGAGGAAAACTCGGAGGCCAGGTCCACGTTCGAAAGTTCGAGCGCGCCGGACTGGACCGTGCCCAAACCGTTTGAACCCGGAGCCACGGGACCGTTGGCGCCGAAAGGCCCCCCGTTGGCCAGGCCGGAGTAAAGATTGCCACCTTCCTTCATTAACGCCTGGGGATCGCTGAAGCCCTGCAGCAGCACCTGTCCGCGAATATACTGGCTGCCGTCCGACAAGCGCACGGTCACTATGCCTTCCGGATTGATGTCGTAGGATGACAGCGTGGCATCCGGATCAATCGTCATCGTCGGGGGCGTCGATTTGATGTCGATTTGCAAATCACCGATTTGGGTCAGCCCGGCCCGGTTGTTGGTCTCAACCGCATTAATGAATCCCTGCACCCTGTGGCCGGTGTTCGTGATGAGGTAGCCGTCCTGGTCAATTCGGAAATCGCCGGACCGCGTGGCGTATTCGCTGCCGCTGACCTGATCCCTCACGATGAAGAAACCTGCCCCGTTTACCGCCAGATCGGTCTGGACTCCGGTGCGGGTCACCGCGCCCTGGGTGAACTGGTTGCGGATCGCGCCGGTGGAAACACCCGAGCCAATCTGGATGCCCGCGACCGCGCTCGAGTTGCCCGAGGCGGGGCTGGCAGCCTGAACGGTCTGGCTGAAGGCGTCTTCAAAGTCCACCCGCGCGGACTTGTAGCCCGTGGTGTTCACGTTGGAGATGTTGTTGCCGATGACGTCCAGTCGTTGTTGGAATTGTTGCATCCCGCTGATTCCAGAAGTGAGGGATCGGATCATATTTGCGTGCGTTTGGGTTTGGGGTCGTTCAATTCAATGAGATAATCTTGGAGCGTCATAGCCGGGGCGCGGCCCCGAGCAGGCCGGCGGATTGCAACAACGCGGCCAGACCGGTCGTGGGCTCGGCCGGGGCTCCAGGCGCGGTACCCAAAACGGGGTCAACGTCCACGCGCGGAGCCGGCGCCAGTTGCGGATTCGCGGCGTGCGGATTGGTGACCGGAGTCGGGTTGGTACCCGGGCCGCCGTTCCCCGGGAACGGCGTGGCCGAGACGGCGCTCACCTTGTCGAGGGTGTAGCGTTCACCGTTGATCACCAACTGTGGCACGCCCTTGACCATCTGCACCTGCTCGACCTGGCCATAGCTTACGCCGCCTTCGTCATCCGTCACTTGCACAAAATTCCCGAGCATCGAGTTGGCTTGCAACATGGCCATGCTGGCCTGCGTCGCCTTGCTTTGCTCCAGCGCGCTGAAACTAGCCATCTGCGAGATGGAAGTCAGATCCTCCATCGGATTCATCGGGTCCTGCGTGGTCATCTGCGTGACGAGCAGCTTCAGAAAATCGTTCTGATCCAGCGTGGTCACCGGCATGCGGCTTTGCTGGCCAAGGTTCGCGAACACGTTGCTGCTGGTTGCGGCGGAAATGGAGTCGGTGGCCATGTGAGTAATCAGTTAAGGGGTCAGGCCCACGCTTCGAGGGTGGCGCGGTTACTGGGGACGCGGCTGCGACCGCGACGACTGACAGTTTCTCCGGCGGGACCGGCCCGCAGAATCTCTTCAAAAGGAATCAAGCGCGCCTCTTCGCCGGTCTGCCGGCCGGAGTGGCGCTGCCCACCGTGCTGCATCTGCCCCTGGCTCCAGTCCGACCCGCCGGCTTGCGGCTGGGATGACGGCTGGTTGAAGCTCTCCTGCAAGTTGCTCAACCGAACGCCCTGCTGCGCGAGCGTTTGCTGAAGCTGCGCCCATTGCCCGCTCAACGAGGTGAAGTCACCGCGCTCGAAACGGGCCTGGATGTCGATCTGGCCGTTGCGGGTGACGAGATGCAGAAAAATCTCCGTGTGCGCGTCGGGCTTGAGCACGACCGCCATGGACTCGGCGTTGTAGCGTTTGAACTGCGCCACTTCACGGGTGAGGTTCTGCAAAATCTGCTCCGCCGAACGCACGGAACCAGTACTCGCGACTTCGCTGCTGCCGTTGACCGCCGCATTCACCGCCCCGGCTCCGGAGTTTAACATCGAACCCGCCAGCGCTTCGCCGGCGGTGCGTTGAGCCTTGTCCGGCCGCTCCACGGCCACGCCACGAGCCAGTTCAACCGCGTGGTCGGTCAAGGGACGCAGGTCCCCGCCAGCCATACTTCTGCCGGCGGGCGGCAATTTCTGCTCCCGCAGACCGGCAATTTGATTCTGTTCGGCGCTTCTATCCATGCTGCGTTCCAGTTTAGCAGCGGCAGTGCCACTGAAGGGCAGCTCGCTCGCCCGCCTCAATAAAGCCGGGGTAACTGCGGGAATCTCAACCTCCGCGCGCTGCCAGCGGGAAACATCAATGGGACGGAGCTTATCCGCTTCACCGCCCCGCGCTCGTTGTCCTTCGGCGAAAACCGGCTGGTCTTTCGTCGCGGACGCGTCGGATCGTGGTTCCGGACGCTGCGGACGCGCCGGTTCGGAGGCCGGTTCCAGCAGAGTCCGGGTCAATTGAGGGTGCCGTCCCCCTGCCCCGTCCGCTTCAAGTGCGGTTTGCCGGGAAGCCGATTCCGGTTCGGTAACCGGCTGGTCAACGCTGCGCAGTTGTCCCTCAGATCGAGGTGCCACGGCTTCGCTGACCGGGCGAACGGGAACCGCC
>CAYXDZ010000001.1:24634-37949 GCA_964463815.1 uncultured Verrucomicrobiota bacterium
ACCTTTTCACCCGTCGCAATGGTCACGCCAGCCGCCATCCGTGATAGAACGCCTTCGTCTCCCTCAAGTGCGGATTCGCCTTCAGTCGGCGGAGGCTCAACGGACAGGGTTTGAATCGCGATTGTAGCCGGCACTGGTGGGAGGATGACTAAGGCCTCGCCGGAGGTCATAACCTGTTCCGAAGCCACCGGTTTGGGAGCAACGGCGTCCACTTCGCTCTCGGTAATCGCTTCAAACGGCGCTTCACTGTGGAAATTCTCCAGGGAAACGGTGGTCGTAGTCTTCGTTAATGTTTCGGCATTGACTGATTCCACCAGCCGCCCGGCAGTAACAACCACCGCATTCAACATCACGATTCGGGGCGGGTTTGCTCCGACAGCGGGCGAAGACAAGGCCGCTCCGTCGGCGTCCAGTTCGGTCGCGGTGCCGGCCGGGGAAGTTTCCGTCCGTGGCGTGGCGGACGATGCCCCGGGCGCAGGCAATCGCGACCCACCGGACGACTGGCGCATGTGGCGCTCGAAATCAGCGGGAGCGTCCCCGTTCGGGGACGGGACGTTGGGGGCGGACGAGTTCTCCACGCCACCGGCGAGGAAGGTGGCGCCGGTGGAGACAGCTTGGGACGTCTGCATGTAAACGAATCAGGTGTTGCCTGCGATGAGCTTTTGCAGGAGCAGCGCTTGTACGCGCGCCACCCGCTGGGGTCCTCCCTGCTCGGGCTTGGCCAGCTCGACCAGAAAGGACGTGGTTTCCTCCTCCGTGAACTCCGCCAAAACGGCGGCCATTTGTTCGTCCTGAAGTTGTTTGAGAATGCCGACCGACTGGGCCGCGGTCATCGTCGCATAGCTGCGCGCCAGTTTGCGAAAATCTACCGGCTCGCCGGGCTGGGCCGAACCGTTGATGGCGGCCAGAGCCTGAAACGGCGCAGCCGCCCCACCTTTCGGCTGGGCGGCGGAGGTCTTCTTGCCAGCCGGGGGCGCTTCCACCGAAAGTCGCAATCGCTCGGACAGTAATGCCGCCCGCTTCGCGTTCTCTGGTCCGGGCTTGGCGAGCGCGGCAAGGATCTTGGCCATCTCTTCCTCGCTCATGAACATCAACAAGCGGATGACCCGATCATCCGGCATTTCCTGGAACACCCGCACGGCATCGTCCGGGGTCATCGCCGCGAAGACCTTGGCCTGCCGACGCAAGATTTCGCCTTCCTGTTGGGTGACGTAGGTGACCACCTGGTTGAACTCGGTCTGGAGCCGGTGGACTTCCTGGGTCACCGCTGCCAGTTCCGCCCGTTCGACGGCGATGCGCGCCGAGTAATCCTGAAGCTCCTGATTCCACGCCGCGAGCCGGTCTTTCTCCGCCTTCAATTCGTTGACCAACTGGTCGAGCTCCGGCGCGCTGAAATCCCACGGCGTGCTGGCGAGTGGGTTGGGCTCCTGATCAGCGGCATGTCCCGCGCCGGTCCGTGCGGGAACTTTCAAGGATGCGGGATCCAGCAACACAAACGTTGTGCCGAGGTAAAGCAGCGACCCCACGATCGGGATCAGCCATCCGGATGTCAGCAGTTTCTTCATCACTCAATCAGTTCCAAGCGAGTGCGGCTGGTGCCGTGGTGACGTTCCCCAACAGCCAGCGGCGACCCGACATTTCATCCAGCAGTTTCTGCTCCTCCGTGCGCAACTCGCGCTCGTAGTCCTCCCAGCGGCGCGAGTACAACTTGGCCACCAATTCGAGCTGGCGGCGCGCTTCCTGCAAATCATCCCAGACTTGATTGGCCGCTTCCTGGGCCTTCGCGAGCGCGGCGCGACACGTTCCCAGGTGACGCTCAAGCGTCTGGCAATGCGCCCGCATCTGGTTCAGATGATAAATCGCCGCGCCTTCCTGCTGGAGAGCCATCATCTGATCGAGCGCGGCGCTGAGCTGCCGCTCAGCGAGGGTCTGCTGATCGAGCGCTGCCTGCCGGGCGCGCACCGCCTGGCCAAAGGCTTCAACCGCCTGCTGCTCCTGGCGCTGGCGCAACGTCCGCACGGCTTGCAATGAGAAGGAAAACGGCTTCATGAATTTCCTTTCGCGGGCGGTTCCAAAAGCTTCTTCGGCGCGGTGGCCGAGGCTTTATCGAGGAGGGTCGTGCCCAGGGCGGCCCAGCTCTGTTCAAATGGAAAACCTTCATGCACCGCCTGGCGAAGAAAGCGGTTGAGCGGTTCGCGCAGCCGGATCGCCTCATCGATGGCGGCGTTGCTGCCGGCCGGATAGGCGCCGATGCTGATCAAGTCCTGATTGCGCCGGTAGAGGGCCATCAACTCACGGGCCCGCGCCACCTGCGCCTGTTGTTCATCGTTGAGCAGATCGCGATTCAAGCGGCTCACGCTGCCCAGCACGTCGATCGCGGGATAATGGTTCTGTGTCGCGAGATCGCGGTTCAACACAATGTGTCCGTCCAGAATGGAACGCACCGCGTCGGCGATCGGATCATTCATGTCGTCGGCTTCGACCAGGACGGTGAACAAACCGGTGATCGCCCCCTGCTCGCCTGTGCCGGCGCGTTCGAGCAACTGCGGCAGCATCGAGAACACCGACGGCGTATAACCGCGGGTCGCCGGTGGTTCGCCGACCGCCAGGCCGATCTCGCGTTGCGCCATCGCAAAGCGCGTGACCGAGTCCATCATCAACAAGACGTTCTTCCCTTCGTCGCGGAAATGCTCGGCGATGGACATCGCCAGAAACGCGCCTTTCAAGCGGGACAACGCCGGCTCGTTCGAAGTGGCGACCACGACCACCGACTTGCGACGGCCGCGCTCGTCCAGGTCCTTCTCGATAAACTCCCGCACTTCACGACCACGTTCACCGATCAGCGCGATGACGTTCACATCGGCTTCCGACTGGCTGGCCATCATGCCGAGCAAGGTCGATTTGCCGACACCGCTGCCGGCGAAAATGCCGAGACGCTGGCCCCGGCCGCACGGCACGAACGTGTCGATGGCCTTGATGCCGGTGCGGAAATTCTGGCGGATGCGCTGCCGCTTAAGCGGGTGCGGCGGCTGGAGATTCAAGCCCACCTGTTGGCCGCAAAGGATCGGTCCCAGGCCGTCGAGCGGCTGGCCGAGCCCGTTGATGATCCGGCCTTTCAACGCGTCGCCGACCGGCACGCGCAGGCTGGAGCCGGTCGCGATGACTTCGCTGCCGGGATGAATGCCATGCACCTCGCCGAGCGGCATCAAGAGCAAATGATGATTCCGGAAGCCGACGACCTCGGCGAGCGTCGTGCCGTCGTGCCGGGCGGATTCAATGCGACAGACTTCGCCCATCGCCGCGAGCGGTCCTTCCGACTCGATCACCAGACCGATCAACTGCACCACTCGGCCCTTGTTCTGGAGCACGCGGGCGTCCTTCACCCGGCCGAGCAAATGTTGCAGCCGGTTGGTCGGGGATTCCACGTTGTGATCGGCCAGCTTCATGAAGTTATTCGGTCAATGCTTTGCGCACCTGTTCGAGCTTGGTTTCGCGCCGCGCATCCACGTCGCCAAAATGAGTGCGCACCACGCAGCCGCCCCGCGTGACCTCCGGTGAGGAAGTGAGCCGCAGCCGACCCGAGCCCGCATCCGCCACGAGTTCCGAATCGCTGCTCCGCAACAGCGCCAGGTCCTCGGCATGCAAAAGCACGTGGACATTCGCGGTTTCCTCGACCTGCGTGAGCGCCTCGCGAATGGCGGCTTCAACCACTTCAGCACTGATCGGCAGACCGGAGACTAGGCGGCTCGCAGTCGCGAGCGCGATGTCCACCAGCGTGCGTTCCGTATCCCGCACGACCTGGCCCACCGCGTCGTTGATCGCTTTCAAAACTCCGTTCTGCAATTGCACCATTTCCTGGCGTTGCGAAACGATCTGCGCCGCGAGGCCCTGCTCCGCCTGGGCGCGACCGCGTTCGAAGCTTTCCTCCTCCCGCTCCTTCAGCAACCGCCGGTAGCCCGCCGGCAACGGCCGCAACACGCGGTGCCGAAGATTCGCGGGCGACTGCGCCAGCTTCAATTTGTGAGCAACCGGTGCAGGCGCGATCATGCCTCGCCTCCCATCTCGATTTCGCCTTCGCCTTCGAGGCGGCGGACCACTTCGATGATGCGTTGCTGCGCGCCTTCAATGTCCTTGAGCTTGAGCGGTCCCATGAAGGCGATTTCTTCCTTCACGGTTTCCGCCGCGCGCTTGGAAATACTGCTCAACAGGGCCGTCTTCACAATCTCGTTCGCGGTCTTGAGCGAAACGGCGAGATCGCGCATATCGACTTCGCGCAGAACCTTCTGCAACGAGGCGGAATCGAGTCCGGCGAGATCCTCGAAGGTGAACATCTTCTGCCGGATCGCCTGGCCCAGCTCGGGATTGCGCTCCTCGATCGCGATCAACATGGTCTTGCTCAGATTCTTATCGAGCGAATTGAGCACATCGGCGGCGCTTTTGATGCCCCCGGTCTGGTTGAGCGCGCGGGGTTGTTTGCCGCCCAGTTTCAGATTCAAGACCTCGACGACTTTTTCCACCACCTCGACCGGGATGGGCGCCATGGAGGCCAGCCGTTCCACCACGGTCTCGCGAATCTCCGGCCGCAACAACGCCAGCACCTGCGACGCCTTGTCCGGCGGCAGGTAGCTGATGATCAGCGCGATGGTCTGGGGTTGCTCGGACTTGACGAGGTTGACGATGTTGCGCGAGTCCATGTCGATGACCTGCTGCATCGCGGCGACCGGCGTGCGCACGGGCGAAACCCGGCCGACGATATCCGATGCCTTGAACAGCCCGAGCGACTGCTCCAGCGTCTGCCGCGTGTAATCCATGCCGCCCCGCAAGGCCGTGCTGGCCTGCACCGCGACCTCGGAAAACTCCTGCAAGATCCCCTGCTGCACTTCGTGGCTGATCAGCCCGAGCTTGGTCATCTCGGCGGAAACCGCCTCCACTTCCGCCGGTTCCATGACCTTGAGCAGCTCGCCGGCCCCCTGCGAACCCATCATGACCAGCAGCGCGGCGAGCTTCTGCTGCTTGGTCATTTTTTCGAGATTCAACTCGACGGGTTGTTCGGCGATCGCGGCCATCGGGAATTTCGCTTAATTGTTCTTGGTGGGGCTGCCGCTCATCCAGGCCCGCAACGCCTGCGTGACGTTGCGCGGGTTTTCCTTCACAAGCTGATTCAGCACCTCGACCGTGACGACGCGTGGTTTGCCATTGCCGTTCCAGTCGCCGGCCAACTGGCCGTTGGCGTCGAGTTCACCGATGGGCACGCCGAGCGGGATGCTTTCCATTTTCGTGTTCCGGAAGGCGCGGATGAAAACAAACAGGATGAACAACGCCAGCGCCGGATAGGCCAGCCGCTGGGCAAGTGACAGCCAGAAATTTAGCTGGTGTTCTTTTTGAAGCTGCTGATTCACCGCGAGCAGGGGCAGTTCGTTGAAAGCGATTTCCTCGAGCGTGATCTCGTCCTTGCGCGTGCTGTCCTCTTCGCTCTGGATGCCCAGCGCGGTGCGGACGATGCCCCGCAGTTTGTCGAGTTCCTCCGGGGTGCGCGGGACCGCCTTGCGGTCGGCCCCCGTGCCCTCGTATCGCGTGTTGACCACCACCGAGGCGGTCATTCGTTTGATGCTGCCGGCTTGTTGCTCGATCCGGCGCATGATCTCGCCAAAGTCGTTGACCGTCTCCGTGGTCTTCACCGTGGAGTTGCTGAGGTTCGGCGCAGCAGTGGTCGTGACATTCGTGTTTCCAGTAGTGTTGCTGGCGAGGCCCGCCGCGTTGCCGGCACCCCCGCTCGTGGTGGAAGTGACTTCTTCCTTCTCGGTCAACGAGCGCGGAATCTTGTTGGCGGAGTCCAGGGTTCGCTCCGTGCTGCTGATCGTGTCCATGTCGAGCTCGACGTGAACCGCCACCCGCGCCGCGCCGGGACCGAGCACCGGATCCAAGACACTGCGGACCTGCCGGGCGTAATGTGTCTCGACCTGCTGCTGAATCGCGAACCGGCTGCCCGCCCGGCCGATCGCGCTGTTCTCGTCGTACTCCTCGGTCAACAACTGCCCGTGATTGTCCGACACGGAAACATTCGACTGCCGCAAGCCGGCGACGGAGTTGGCGACCAGCGCTTGAATGGAGCGAACCGTCTCGCGCGAAAGGGTGCGGCCGCCTTTGCCGCGCACCACCACCGAGGCCGACGGATGTTCGTCCGGACTGCGAATCAGGCGGTTGACGGGCTCGACCACGTGAACGGTGGCCGACTCGACTTCATCGATGGTCATGATGGTGCGCGCGAGCAGGCCGTTTTTCGCCAGGCGCACGTTCTCGCGTTGCACGAGATCGGACTGCATGTTGGAGCTCTGGCCGGTGACCAGTTCCCAACCGGGGATCTGACCGCTGGTGATCGTCGCCGCCAGCTTCATGCGGTAACGATCCACATGACTCGCCGGCACCTGGATCGAAGTGCCGCCCGCCGTCGTGCGATAGGCCACCTTGTCCCGCTCCAGCTCCTGCACGATCTTGGCGGCATCCGCCGGATCGAGCGCATCGTACAACGTCGCGTAGCTGACCCGGGTGCTGAAGAAGGTGAGCGCGCCCAATCCGACGAGGACGGCGGCTCCGGCCAGCACCACGCTGAGGCGCTGGTTCAGCCCGAGCTGCTGCCAGATGTCGATCAGTTGTTTGCCGAGTTGTTTGAGATTTTGGTTCATTGGCCCCTGGGAAATATCCGTTTACGCCTTAAAACAGTGCTTAGAGCTGCATCCGCATGATCTCCTGGTAGGACTCGAGGAGTTTGTTGCGCACTTCGACCATGAGCTGGAAGGAAACGCTGGCCTCCTCCATCGCGATCATCGCCTGGTGCAGCGAAACATTGCCGCCGGACATCATTTCGCGCGCGGTGGCGGCGGACGCGAGCTGCTTGGAATTGACCTCGCGGACGAGATTGCCGAGCACGTTGTCGAAGGACGCCCCGTCGGTGGCTTTCGTGGCCTGGGTGGACGCGAGTTTCTGCAGGTCCGCCAGCGGAATGGCCCGCACCTCGTCCGTCTGCGGGGGCAGCGGCACCAACTGCATGTCCTGCGGCGACAGGCGGCCCAGTGAGGAGAGGGGGTTCATGACGGTTTAACAAGGCCCGGCGCTTAATGCCGCTTGCCGATGGCGAGGGTTTGCATGGCCAGCGAACGGGCGGTTTTTACGACGGACAAGTTCGCCTCATACGCCCGCGAAGCGATCATGTAGTCGGCCATTTCCTCGAACACGTTGATGTTGGGGATCGGGCGCATGCCGGTGTTGGGATCGGCATCCGGATGGCCGGGATCATGAATCATCTGCGGCGGGCGCTGGTCGGTTTCGATTCGCGCAACCTGGAGGCTGGGAATGTTCGCGCCGCCGGCCGCTTCCGCCTGTTTGAGGACGGATTCAAAAACCACCTGTTTGCGCTGATACGGCAGCCCGTCGGGACCGCGCGTCACGTTGGCGTTGGCGATGTTGCCCCCGACGACCTCCATGCGGATCTTCTCCGCATTCAGTGCGGCCGAGGTGCTTTCGATGCCGTTAAGAAGATTTATCATAGACGTCAGGGCCGGCCGGTGATGGCCAGGCGCATCTTGAGCAACGCGCCGGTGACCATCTGGGTTTCCAGCGAGTGCTCGATGTGGTTCTTGCTCAACGCGAGCAGCTCATCCTCGATGCGCACGGTGTTGCCGTCGGCCTTGCTCGGCAGGGCCGTGCGATCCACCTCGAGGGTGGGCCGCACGTTCCGAATTGATTCGAGGTCCTTCGAGGCGATGGCCTGCTGGAACTGCGACTCGAATGATTTCGAAACCTGCAAGCGCTGGTAGCCGGGCGTCTCGACGTTCGCAATGTTGGCGGCGATCGCCTGCTGCCGGAGCACCGTGGTGTCCAGCATCGACTTGGCGGCGATGTAGTTGGACTGGTTGAACAGGGCGTCGATCATGGCTCGTAATACGTCGAACCCCACCAAGCAACGCCGGTGCCAGCACTCAAAACCCCAATAAACCCGGTGCTTTCAGCCCTTGCCGCCAGATAAGGCGGGCAACAACTGCCGGGGTGGACCGCTTGCGGCCGGTAAAGAAATCCGCCGGCCGCCACCGCGCGGCCGACCACCCGCGCACCAATTCCCCGCCCGCAGTTTTTGATTCCGGGCCGCCCCGAATCCCGGCAACTTAGGCGCGTGGCACTCATTGAACTCAGGCGCAACCGGCTTTGGCGAGTGGCGGTCTGCGGCGGGCTGATCGCCGGATCATGCCTGCTCCCCTGCCCCGGCAACGCCCAAACCGCGGAGCCGGCCGTGTTGATTCTGAATTCCTACCACTACGGCAACACCTGGAGCGACGAGGAGATGACCGGGGTGCTCAAGAAGCTGCGCGAGCAATGGCCGCAGATTCAGCCCGCCACGGAATTTCTCGACTGGAAACGCCAGCCCCGGGACGTAAGCGCGGCGCGGCTCGCAAGTCTGATGGAAGCCAAGTACGCCGGGCAGAAGTTCGACGTGGTGATCACGCTGGACGATCCGGCGCTGGATTTCGCGCTGCTTCACCGGCGCTTGTGGGGCGATGCCCCGATCATCTTTGGCGGCATCAATCATTTCCCCCCCAACCGGCTGGCCGGCGTGACGAATGTGACGGGGGCCGTCGAATCCCTCGACCTCATCGGCACGCTGGAGCTGGGCCTGGAACTGTTGCCCGATACGAGCCAGGTGTTTGTCATCCATGACGCCACGGAAAGCGGACTGGCCAGCCGCCACCTGGTCGAGGAGATGGAACGGCGATACTCCGGCCGGCTCGTTTTCAACTATGCCGGCGACCTGACGGCCAACCAGCTCCTGGATGGGGTCGCCAACCTCTCGCCGGGCACCGTGATCCTGTTCCTGGGCTTCATTCGCGACTCCGCCGGAAACGTGCTACCGGGCGCGGGCGCGTTCCAGCAGGAGCTGGTGCAACGCGCCCAAGTGCCGTTGTTGTTTCTCTACGGCGAGGAGCCGGGCTTCGGCCTGGCGGGCAAAACCGTGAGCGGGCCCGCCCACGGCGAGGTCGTGGCGGAGCTGGCCTTGCGCGTGTTGGCCGGCGAGCCCGTGAGTTCGCTGCCGGTGTTGCAGGCGTCGGCCAATCCCGCGTTTGTGGACTACGCCCAGTTGCGGCGTTTTCGCATCCCCCGCTGGCGGGTACCCGCCGGTACGCGCATCTTGGGCGAGCCCCCGCCGCTGCTGGTGCGCTATCAATACGCGGCCTACGCGACGGGCGGTTTTGCGCTGGGCTTGCTCGCCTTGATCGGGCTGCTGATGCGGGCCAACCGCCGCCGCCGGCTGCTGGTCGAGCTGGCTTCCGACGGTATTCTGCTGACGACCCCGGACGGACGGATCATCGAAGCGAATTCCGCCGGCCGCCGGTTGTTGGATCTGAATCCCCGCGAGATCGGCCGCGTCACACTGCGTGATTTTCTGCCCGCCAAGGAACTGGCCCGCAATCCCCTGGGCTTCTCGCAGATGAGCGCGGGCCAGACGAAACTGATTCGTCGTACAATGACCCGCCGGGACGGCGGCAGCTTCACCGCGGAACTCAACGTCGCCCGGCTGCCCGGCGACCGCATTCAAGCCATCATCCGCGACATCACCGAACGGCAACGCATCGAGGATGAGATCCGGCGCTTGAACGAACAGTTGGAGGAACGCGTCCGCCAACGCACCGCGGAGCTCGAACTGGCCAATCGCGAACTCGAAGCCTTCAGTTACTCGGTTTCCCACGATCTGCGGGCGCCACTGCGGGCCATAACGGGCTTCACCCAGCTCACGCTCGATTCAGCCGGACGGCTGATGGACGACAAAAACCGCCGCCACTTGAACGATGTGCTGGCTTCGGCCCGCCGGATGAACACCTTGATCGAGGATCTTTTGCGGTTCTCCCAGGCCGCCCGCGACACCCTGCGACCCAGGCAGCTTGATCCGACCGCGCTCACTCGCGACATCCTGCGGTTGATGACGGAAGCCGAACCCTCCCGGCAGATTGAGATCCAGCTTCAGGAAACCCCTCCGGCTTCGGCCGACCCAAGTCTCTTACGGATCGCGTTGACCAACCTGCTGGACAATGCCTGGAAATACACCGGCCGCACCGCCCGGCCCAGGATCGAATTTGGCAGCGAGGAACTGGCCGGCGAAACGACCTACTTTGTGCGCGATAACGGCGCGGGCTTCGACATGGCGCTCGCCGACAAACTCTTCACGCCGTTCCAACGGATGCACTCGCAGAACGATTTCGTGGGATCCGGCGTGGGGCTTGCCACCGTACAGCGCATCATTCAACGCCACGGCGGACGCATCTGGGCCGAGAGCCGGGTAAACGAAGGCACCACCTTCCGCTTCACGCTGGGCGCTCCCCGCCCGAAGCGGGCCCGATCGGCTCAAGCCACCGAAACCGCCGCCTGATCAGGAGGCGGAAGCCGTCGGCCCTGATTCGCTTGGGACCAGCATCGCGTCATCGAAGTCCTGCCACACCGACTTGAGACGCGGATCTTTGCGGGCGGTTTCCTTCAACTCCGATTCGCCCACCATCCCGTTCCAGCGCGCCAGCCACTTGGTGGCTTCGGAAGTCTTGCCCAGATGACACGCCAGGCAGGCGAGAAAATACGGGATGGCGGTGATCTGCGGAAACCGCTTCTCGGCGTTGAGCAGATGCACCCAGGCCTCCGCCGACTGGTGGGTGTTGAACAAGCTGTAGGCGAGGCAAATCCAGCCCGTGGGTTTGTCGGGGGCGATGCGCACCAAAGCCCGCGCGATGTCGAGACTGCGATTCCAGTTCTTCATCCGCGCATAGACTTTCCAGCGCACGAGGAGCACATCGGGGTGATAGCGCGTCAGAAAGCTCAGCTTCTCCAACTCCATCCTCGCCTCTTCCTGGTTGCCCAGTTCAAGCCAGCCAACCGCTGAGTTGAGGAAGTGGATATCGGGAGCTTCAATGCTACGCGTCGCCATTCACTGTTTTTAATCAAGGGCCGTGCCAGCTCTGATTCACCGACGTTACACACTGTTGATCAAAAAGTTACATACCCAGACACGGACTTGGCGGCTGACTGGTCGGGCAGTTGCATTGCGTCGCAACCTGCTGGGATGCAATCGCTCTCGGATCCAGCGCGTACGCTCCGGCAGCCAGCAACAAGACGTAAAAACCCCGGCGCACAGCACAGCACGCCAGGGTCATCACCAGTTACATTCACCGGGCAGTCAGTGAGTCCACGGCGAATGCGTGTCGAGTAAACGTCATACCTTCACTTAACTCAAGCGCACAGGTGTAACCGTCTGCCCTCCCGCCGCATCCACGCCACCCGCTGGCCGAAAAAGCGAACGTTTGCGACCAACCGATGCCCAGCACAAACCCACGCTTGCCGACGGCCGGCGATTCTCGCACCCTGTCAACCATGACGAGCGCAACTGTTGACGTGAGCCACCACGACCGCATCGCCGCCCTCGGCCGCAAGGTCCTGGCGGGCGGGTCCATCGACCGCGACGAGGCCATGTTCCTCTTCGGGCTGGAGGCTTCGGCGGACATCCACGACCTGATCGCCTGGGCCAACCGCATTCGCGAGCACTACAAAGGCAACAAGGTTCACCTGTGCTCGATCGTAAACGCCAAGGCCGGCGGGTGCTCGGAGAATTGCAGCTTCTGCGCGCAGTCGTCGTTCTACCAGACCGGCTCGCCGCGCTACGGGTTCGTCGATCCGGAGCCGGTCGATCAGGCGGCGGACGAGGCGAAAGCGAACGGCATCACCGCCGTCGGGTTGGTGGCCGCCTGGAAAGGTCTCAACGAAGGTCCGATGCTGGACGAAGTTTGCGATCGCATCCGCGAGATGAAGGATGCCGGCAAAACGCGGCCAGACGCCTCGCTCGGCTTGATCAAAAACCAGCGCGTGGCAGACCGCCTCAAGGAAGCGGGGCTCGAATGCTACGGCCACAACCTCGAAAGCTCGCGCCGCTTCTTTCCGCAGACTTGTTCGACGCACACCTTCGAGGACCGGCTGGAGACCATCGGCTATCTGAAAAAGGCCGGCATCAAGATCTGCTCGGGCGGCATCATCGGCATGGGCGAGACGCGTGAGGACCGTTGTGATCTCGCATTCGAACTGCGCGCCATCGGGGCAAACGTCGTGCCGATCAACATCCTCAATCCGATTCCCGGCACGCCGTTCGAGCAGAACCCGCCACTGCCGCCGCTGGAAATCCTCAAGACCATCGCGTGCTTCCGGTTCATCCTGCCGCGGCAGGAGATCATGATCGCGGGCGGACGCACGGTGAACCTGCGCGACTTGCAAAGCATGGTCTTCAGCGCCGGCGCAAGCGCGTTGATGGTGGGCAACTATCTCACGACGCTGAACCAGCCGGTCGAAAAAGACCTCCAGATGCTGCGCGACCTCGGCCTCGATCCGGACTGGGAGGATGAGGGGTTTGCGAGCCAGGCGAAAGCAGCGTGCGGGAGCGGGTGCGGATGTGAAGCAAAGGAATCGAGGATAGAAATGGCGACAAAATAGCCTTCGAGCTGTGATGCGTTCACCCGTTCCCATCGCGGGAGTTGTTGGTCTGGCTGCGTCAGCGGTGGCGATTGGCTTGTGGACGACAGAGCAGTTGACGGGTCAATTGGTGTTCGAGACCCTGACGATTCCCTTCAAGCTCGCAATCCTGGCCGCGCCGCTATTTTTGCTTCCCTCTTTGTCGGCTCATCTGCACGGCCGACCGCGGGTGGCGATCCGTCTGGGTCTTGCACTCATTGTGGTGACCCTCGGTGCCCTGCTGGCATACCTGCCTTGGCGGGGAGCTTTTGCGGAGCAGTTCAACAATGCCGTGTATCGCTGGTATTATCCGGGTATGCCAAATGAGGAGGGTGATTTTTCCGACTGGCAGACTGCCTGGGACCTTCGGATTCCGCACGCAATTGAAGGCGCGTTGATAGTCGCATACTACCTCATGGTGATCGCCATTTGCACTTTCCGCCACTTGAGCAAGCTGACAGGTGCGCTAACCGTAGTAGCCGGATATCTACTGCTATTCCTCGTGCCATTAATTTCAAGGCTCATTCAGTGGGACTACGACACGTTTTTGAAAGGCATCGCGTTCGACAGCATCTCAATGGATCTTTGCCCTCTCTTTATTTGGCATGCTGGAGACCATTCAATTTTCCTGTACGTTTTCATGCTGATATTCTTTGGGGTCACCGCTGTGTCCTTTTGCCTCAATCGGCCGAACGCTGGCCAAAGGCTTGAGAAGCTCGAAGGAGCATGGGCCACTGGACCCAGGGCATATCGCTGGAGGAATTAAAGGCGCATCTGCGGGATGTTT
>CAYXDZ010000001.1:38049-48579 GCA_964463815.1 uncultured Verrucomicrobiota bacterium
CACTGGACCCAGGGCATATCGCTGGAGGAATTAAAGGCGCATCTGCGGGATGTTTACGAAATGTTTTCCTCCGACGAGATTCCCGGCATCCGGAAGGTGGAGGCATTGGAAGTGGCATGAATCGCCGCGACCTCGTGTCGGGAGGCAGAAGGGTTTAACATGATGAATCGTGGGCGCGGCGCCCTGTAATGGCCAAGTCGCACTTTTCCTGAGCGTACAGGAATGCACCTCCATGCCGCATGCCTCATCGTTTGTGAATCGAGCGTTGCGCTCAAGATCCCGGTCCCAACACCACACGGAAACCGATATCACTGCACCGGTTGTCCGGGCCGTAGTTGTCGCGGTTGGCGGAGCGGCTGAACGCTGCGTCATACAACCAGGAGCCACCCCGCGCGACGCGCAGCCAGCCGTCCGTCGAACCGGTGTAGTTCGTGACCGAGCCGCCGGGGTAGGCATCCTGCCAGAGATCCAGGCACCATTCCCAGACGTTGCCGTGCATGTCGTAAAGGCCCCAGGGATTGGGCTTGAGCTGACCGACGGGATGCGTCGAGGAATCGCTGTTGTTGATGAACCACGCGTACTCCCGGAGCTCGGTTTCCGCCAGATCATCCCCGAAGCTGAAGCGCGTGGTCGTGCCGGCGCGACACGCGTACTCCCATTCCGCCTCGGTCGGTAGGCGGTAAATGAAACCCGCCGGCAGGCGGCCCGCCTCGCGCTCGAGCACGGTCTTCTTTACGCAGTACGCGTTCGCCTCGTTCCAGGTGACCCGCTCCACCGGATGGTTCGCGTGCCCAAGGAAACCGCTGGGGTTGCTGCCCATGACGGCAAGGTATTCCGCCTGGGTGACCTCAAACTTGCCCATCCAGAAACCGTGCGTAATGACGACCTCGGTCGGCGGATCCTCGTCGGTCCCGTGGCCTTTCTCCTCAGGTGAACTGCCCAACTGAAACCGTCCCGGCCTGATCCACACCATGCCTTCCGGGGTGGGCGCGGGCGGTTCGACTGATTCATCCGCGGTGATGAGGGCCGTGTCGGCGAACTCGTTGCGCACGAGCAAGGGCAACGTCCCGCTCCGGGCATGAAGCGCTTTGAGTTGAGCGATCGGCAACTGGACCTCCAGCCCGAGGTCGAGTTCGAACGCGAGCACGTCTTCCGGCAGTGAAGCGGTCTGTTCAGCGCCGTTGCGCAGATTGAGATCCACCTCGCGGGAGCCGGCCTTGAACCGCGCCAGTTCGAGGTTGTCCAAACCCGTCGCGGCGGCGCTGGCACCCGGTCGGGGTTGAGCATTCCAGTTGCGCACCTCACCGCTCAGCAGATCGCCGTTGTGCAGCACCAGGAACCTCCGGGTGATGACATGGTCCGCCTCCGCTTCACGCTGCTGAAAAACGATCCGCCGGATCGCCGCCTTGTTGAGCCGGACCTTCCCGCCGGACTCATCGCGCAGTTCGATCGGCTCGTTCAGGAAGCCGCTGAGCCGGTTGCGATTCACCGTGGTGACGCGGTCGAGACTCTCGGGCGGCTGGGCGAACTCGATGGCGGCGAGCAGTTCAATGTTCAGTGGCAGCGACCCGTACGAAGTGTGCAACGTCATCGTTGCGTTCATCACCTTGCCCGTCCGCACCGTCCCGTCCTTCAGATAAGCCAGATCCTCCCCCGCAGGTCGCGGGACGCCGGCGATGGTGGTTAACGGTTGGGTGCCCGCTGCCGTTCCGGACTGCGCCGAGACTTGGATGACCAATGCGGAAGCCCAGCCAAGGATTCCACACACGAAGGTGGAGCCCTGGAGAAAAGAACGGAGCGCCGAGCATCGCTCGGCCCTTCCCGTTGCAACCGCACTCCCGGCCGGGCAATGCCCGGCGCTCCTGACCTGAAGTTCGTTCGTCATGCCGGGTTCATTTCGGTGGATCGCGGGTGATGAACAACGTGGCCGCCACGCCGGCGAACACCGCGGCGAAACCCAGCATCCATCCGATGGCGATCAATTCATCCGCCGGACTCGCAATGCCGCCGAGCACCTTGTCCAGCGTGCGCAGGATCTCCAGGTAGGACAACTGCGGCAACCCGGCGAAATCGAACCCGAGGTTGGACACGTGCCAGAGCCCGATCGCGCCGAGGATCGCGATCAGCGCGTTGCGAAACAGCACCACCAGCATCAGCGTCAGCGTCGTGACCATCCACGCGCAGGCGACCACTTTGGCGATGGTGAGACTCATCCAGAACGGCGTGACCGATGCCGTGCGCGAGCCGATGTCGTCCTCGCCGCGACCGGTCAGGGCGTTCAGCACGGCCTCGGCGCGATTGGGTTTCTTCGCCTCGGGCGGCGGCAGCACCATGCGCACATCTGCGTTCAAGCCCAGCAATCCCGGCGTGCCGTCGCCCTTGAACCGGACGATGGCGTAATTGCTCTGGCGGCCCCAACGATCCGCCTCGGTCATCGCGCCGAGCCGGTCCACCGTGCCTTCGTACTCGGCACCCTGGATGGTGATGAAGGCCAGGAGCCCGACTTTGAGCCGCTTGAATTCGTTGAAGTTATAGACCGGCACGCGCAGTTGAAATTCGTCAAGTGGCGCGACGGTGAACAGGTGCGTGCCGACACCCGAGTATTGCGAAGGGCGCACCAGCACCTCCGTGAGATAACCGGCGACCGGCGCGGTGACGGTCGCGTGGCTCATGCGTTTCCGCGTGTCGAGAATCCTGGCGCGCGCGGTCTCGACGGCGCGTTCCGTGACGGCCACGCCATCCTGGGCGACGCGCAGATCGTTCTCGGCGTTCTTGAGATCGCGCTTGCGAATGCGCAGGTCGGCGGCGCGATCGGCCTGTTCGAGCTTGCTGAGAAGGTCTTTCGCCAGCAACGCGCGTTCGGCGCGGGCGAGTGCCTCCTCGGCCTGGGCCACGGCACGGCGGGCGTTCTCGGCGCGCCGCCGGGCATTCTCGACCTCCTGCAAGGCGTTGCGTTCGTCGCGGCGCTCGCGTTCCAACTGATCGAACAGATTGCGATCGTCGATCAACGCCAACACTTCACCGACGCCCACCTGGTCGCCAACTTCGCGTTCCATGGATAGAATCGGCCCGTCGATCTCGGCGAAGATTTTCTTCGGCTCCCACGCCTCGATCCGGGTGTTCTCGGCCCTGGCGGAGAGATGGCCGGTCTCCGTGCGCACCAGTTGATCCTGGCGGATCGCCCAAAAGCCGCAGGGCAGCAGCACGCCGACAATCAGCAGCGCGATCATCAGGCAGCGGGCGAACAGCTTGCCGAACAGGTATTCGCCGCGGGTGATGCCGCGGCACAGGATGGCGTCGTTGAGGCAGTGTTGTTCGCGAGCAAGCGCGCCGCCGGCGATGAAGATCACGGCGTGCATCCACAGCACCACGTAGCTGGCGAACACGACTTCGAGCATCTCGCTGGCGGGCTTCTGTTCGGCCTGCAGTCCCTTGAGCGCGAGGATCGACAACGCCACGCTGATGAGGAAGAACCCGCGCACCAGCCACGAGCCGAGCATCGCGCGCACGTCATCCCTCATCAGCATCCGGATGGTCTTCCCGCGTCCGGGAATGGACACGGCTGGCGCGGTGGACGGTTCGGTCGGCATGGCTACTTCGCGTTGACGCGGTCGAAGCCGCGGAACTCGTCCTCGGTGATCAATTTCAGATACGCATCCTCAAGCTGGCGGCCGATCGAATTGATGCCCGTGATCGCGACGTCGTGCTGGCGGGCCAGCGAAAGCAGCTCGTTCACGACTTCGCCCACGACATCGTCCGCGTTCAGCTCGATCCGGATGCGACCGGGTTCATGGCTGAAGATCTCGCGTTGCAACCGGCTCTGAATATCCACGCGGAACACTTCCATCGGACCCACCACGCGCACGTCGAGCAGCCGATGCGGCAGCGTGTTCTCCAGCTCAAGGCGCGGCCCGTCGAACAGCAACTGGCCCTTGTTGAGGATGATGAGACGGTCACACACGCGGTCGATATCGCCGAGGATATGCGAACTCAGGATCACCGTCTTGTTGCCGCGGAACTTCTCGAGCAGATCGAGCGTCTGCATCCGGCTGATCGGATCGAGGCCCGCCGTGGGTTCGTCCCAAAAGAGCAGCTCGGGATTGTTCATCAGCGAAGCGGCGACTCCGAGCCGCGTTTTCATGCCGGTCGAATACGTTCCAATCCGGCGGGCGGCGTCATCGGTCAGCCCGACCGTGCGCAGCAGCGTGCCCATGCGCGATTTTTGTTCGAGCCGGGACAGTCCGTAACAACGACCAACGAAATCGAGGTACTGGATCGCGTTAAGGTCTTTCGGAAACGACGGGTCATCGGATAAGAAGCCGAGCCGCTGCCGCGTCGCCTTGGCGCCGGGGGTCATCCGCTGGCCCAGCACTTCGACGGTACCCGCGCTGGGGGTGAGCAAACCGAGCGCGATGCCGATGGCGGTGGACTTGCCCGAGCCGTTCGCACCGAGCAGGCCGACCGTCGCGCCCGCGGGAATCTCGAAGGAGACATCCGCCAGGGCGATTTGCCGGTCCTGATAGACTTTCGTGACGCGCTCGAAGCGGATCGCGGGCGGGCTCATGAAGCTGACTGTGACGCCGCCGTAAATCGGTGGCGAGTGAAAGTTGGCGGCAGCATGGCCCAGCAGAACTCAAAATTCTCGGGCGGCCAGTACCGGGCGCAAGGCAGGCTCCCGGTACCGTTTCAAGGAGCGGACCAGCACGAACTCGGCGAAGGAGTCTTGAGAACGTTCGGAGTTCTCAGAACCGGTATTGCACACTGCCCCAGACGAGATGGGCGGTGTAGTCGTTGAAGCCGCCGTAAGTCTGGTCGTCGTTGGTGAACCAGCCGTAGCGCGCGAGCACGCGGAGGTTCTCACTGACGCGCCGCGTCACCGTGACGATGGCCCGGTGCTCCTGATAGCTCGCGCCGTACGGCACGCCGGCGGTCATGAGCCCTTCGTAATTGTCCGCCTCGCTGTAGGTGTATTCCGCATCGATTTCCGTGCGGTCATCGATCAGGAAGCCTGCGCCGAAGGTCGCCTGCCAGAAGTCATTTTGCGCGACCGGAGCCAGTCCGCCGACGGTCGCCAGTTCGTTCGCGGGCGTTTCCGTTTCATCCGTCACGTAGCTGAAAGTGCCGTGCAGGTACAGTCGGCTGAAGGGATTCCAGGACAGGCTCTGGCTGAAGATGTGTGTCTGGATGTCCGCGCTGCCGGTGCGCGAACCACCGTCGCCCGTGGTGTCGATCCGCGAGGTTTGATAATCGTAGCGGCTCACGGCGACCAGCGAGCCCACGGGGATGAACGTGACACGGAAATTCACGTCATGCGTGTTGAAGTTCTGGTTCACCAGGTACGCCGGGTAACGGTTGGCCCCGTTGTTGGGCGTGGAATCCACGAGGTGGTCGTAATCGTAGTCGTTCTCCTTGTAGTAGTATTGCGTGGAGAAATTCAGCCGCCGCAGCGGATACCAGTTCGCACCGGCAGTGTATTTCTGGCGGCGCTCCGTGAGGTCGGTGTCGCGGTCGAGATTGACGACGCCGGTGGAGAAAGTGGTGAGGCGCTCCGTGAGGTCGCCGTTGCCCTGCGCCCAGTCGCCGCGCGCGTAGAGCACCCAGTTCTTCAAGCCGGTGTAACGGGCTTCGAGCCGCTCGGAGAGGTTGAGAAAATCCTTGTCGCTGTTGGCGTTTCTGACCGTGCTTGCGGAGGGCGTTTCCAAGAAGGAGGATTCGCTTTCGAGGCCGGTTGATTCGAGCCGGACCGAGGGAACGATGACCACCGTGGGCGTCGGCCGCCAGGCGAGGTTCAACCCGCCGACATGCTGGCCGAGTTGTGAGCCGCCCACGAGATCAATGAAGCCCGGGTGGCGGGCCAGTGAGGGATTGTACACGGGATCATAGTCAATGCCGTAAATGCGGCTGCCCGTAAAATCCGTGTCCAGGCTCGTGTAGCCGTAACTCGCGGTGAACATCCACTTGTCATTGAGCCGGGTTTCACTGGTTGCGTGGACGTGGAAGAGGTCGGAATCGCTGTGGTCTTTCTGCGTGGCGTACAATTCGGCCGGCGTGCCGGGATCGTTGCGCTGGTTGAGCGAGTTGTCGATCCGGCTGCGTTCGTAGCGGCCGTCGATGCGGGCGGCGGTGTTGCCGAAAGTGTGGCTGACCGCCGCTTCGACCACGTCCCGCGTTTCGTCGATGTCGCGAAACGATGCGGTGATATTGCGAATGCCGCTGATGCCCGGCGTCACCTGCGTCGTGCCCCAGATGGTGGAACTCCGCTGGCCGCGGCGTGTTTCGTGGGCATACTGGAGGGAGATTTCCGGCCAGTTGGGGAGCGTCAATCCGCCCACCACCCAGAAGCGCTCGCGATCCAGGTGCAGATCGGTGTCATCCAGTGGATACCAAAGATCGTTCAACGGATAGAGCCCGCCGGTGCCGGTGTCCCAGGTGCGGCCGTGTTGGTAGCCAAAGCGCAGGTAGCCCTTCTCGGTGTCCGTGTAGTTCAGCCGCAGGTCGTAATCCTGGTTGCCCGCGAAGGCCTTGCCTTCGATGGCGAGCAGGCCCGTCTTGCCGAAGTATTTTTCCCAATGAAAGCTGCTGGCTCCGCCGAAGCCCCCATCGTGCAAACCGAAGCGACGCTGGAACTCCGCCTCGTTGCCGCTGACGATCGCGCCGCCACCCGTGAAATCCAGCCAACCGGTAAAGTCCGTGTTGCCGCCGTACCACTCGGTCAAGGGCTCGGCTTCGGCTTCCTCTGGTTCAGCTTCAGTTTCGGTTTCGTCGCCGGCTGCTTCCTCGGCCGCTTCCGGGGCCCCTTCTTCGTTGGCTGCTTCCGCCGGTTCTTCCCCGGCGGGTTCTTCCGCCGGTTGCGGGTCAGCGGCGTGGAGCAAGGCCGCCCGGGGAAAGGGACTCAACCCGAGGCAACAGAGCAGGGCGAGCCAGCGGTGAGGGCGGTGGATCGAGGAGATTCGTTTCATGGCTTTCCACGCGGGTTAAACATTTTAATAACGCAGGGAGCTGCTGACCTGTGAACCATGCACCGCTTCGTGACAGCCGGCGGACCAGCACGTACCGCGTTGCATGAGGAATTGATGGGGCAGGCCGCCGATCTGGATGTCGGCCGTGCGGACATCGAGATGACATTTCAGGCAGAGATTCGCGCTGCGCTCGGTGAGCATCTGGTCGTTCACGGAGCCGTGCGGTTGGTGACAGATCGTGCAGCCTTCACGCATGGCCTCGTGCTCGAAGACGAACGGGCCGCGCTGGGCTTGATGGCACTTGACGCAGCCGTCGTTCAAACTGGCGGTCAGCGCGGTGCCCGGCACGGCCGGCCCCTTGTGGGGATCATGACAATCGGTGCAGGAAACGTG
This sequence comes from uncultured Verrucomicrobiota bacterium, assembly GCA_964463815.1. Taxonomy (GTDB): domain Bacteria; phylum Verrucomicrobiota; class Verrucomicrobiia; order Limisphaerales; family RI-55; genus RI-55. The sequence goes on from CAYXDZ010000001.1 coordinate 45,402, forward strand.
ACCTTCGTGAACCGGGTGATGGTGCGGCAGGTTGAAGCGGCCACGCAGTTCGATGTGACAGCGGAAACACACGTCGGCGGACCGCTTGGGGTTGATGATCGCGTGGAGCTTGTCGTCGTTGACGATGGTGCCAAACGCACCGCCGGACTCCGCGTGAATGCTCCCGGGCCCGTGACACGATTCACAGCCCATCTCAACCGGGTTCTCCCCGGCAGTGGTCAAGCCGGCATGCGCCGAGAGGTGAAAGTCGCGCGTAATCGGTTGGTGGCACTCCGAGCAACGTTCCGAGCCGACAAACTCCGCGCCCGGAATCTGCGGCGGAGCCACGGCGACGCGGCTGAGCGTGTTGCAGGAAATGGTGACCGCCGCGGCGACCAGCACGGAAAGCGCCAGCGCGGGTCGGAGCAGACGTGGCCACCGCGGGGTCCGGCGGCAAGCCGGTTTGGGCGCGGGGCCGGCCGGGTGGGGGTTGCTGTGAAGGGTGCTCATGCGGGCTGGTGTTTGGGCTTGGGAGTTCTTGTCCTCGCGAAGCTAGCGGAAGCGGGCGCGAGATCACTACCTGTAGGTTGCCCTTTGGTAGCCGGATTTTGCAGCCCTGCCCACAGAAAAGTGTCGGCGGCGAAGAGGGCAAGGCGGCAGCTTGGGGGAGCTGGCTGCGTTTACCGGCGATGGACGGCCGCGTCGGGGCTGACCGTGCATGGTCCGGGTGATGACAAGATTTGCACTGGTTACCACAACCGACGCGTTGCGGGCGATGGACGCAATCTGGAAACTGCGTCCATGACTGACATAGGGTTGGTCACTGGATCGAAGAATTACCGCAGTGAAACTCTGAACTCGAAAAGGAAGCCGTCATGAAAACCACCAAGCCAATTGAATCCATCCGGCGAACACGGGGATGTTATGGCCTCGCCCTGTTGCTGGTTGGGTTTGCCGCCTCCGCCGCGGCGCAGGACAACAAAATCGTCTCGCGCCCCCTAACGCCGGACAACATCACCGATTACGGACTTCCCGCGAGCACACAGACCGCCGGGGGATTCTTCAACGTCGGGTTGGGCCAGCCCATGTACCTCGAAGTCCAGGTGCCGACCGCCAGCCAGGTGACCGGCGTGCAATGGACGCTCACCACCCGGCCGGCCGGATCCGCCGCCGCGCTGGCCCCCAGCCCGCTCGGTCCCGAGGTGCCCATCTACAACCCCGGTGATCGCGAGGTGAACAAGGCCGTCAGCCGCCGCGTGTTGGTGCCCGATGTTCTCGGTCAGTACCAACTTGATGTGACGATCACCACCGCCACCGGCGACGTGCAGGTTTCAAAAATCGTGACGGGCGCGGAGTTCGCGGCCGTGGGCGAACCGGGGCTGGCCTTCAATGACCCGCCGCATTGCGCGTTGTGCCACTCCGACAAAGTGGCGACGTGGAAGGGCACCGCACACGCCTCGGCCATGGAACGGCAGATCGACGGGCACGGCTCGTCTGGATTCGCGCAACACTGCTTGAAGTGCCACAACCTCGGCTATGACACCACGGCGGGCGCGGATAACGGCGGTTTTGATGACGTGGCCGCCATTTTGGGTTGGACCTTTCCGGCGAGTCTGGAGCCGGGCAACTGGGACGCCATGCCGGAGGCGCTCAAGCTGGTTTCGAACGTGCAGTGCGAGAACTGCCACGGTGCCGGCAGCCAACACTCGCGCAGCGGCGGCAATCCCGCCTTTATCACCATGAGCACCAGTTCCGGCGATTGCGGTCAATGCCATGAGGCACCGCCGTATCATTCCAAGAACATCCAGTGGAATGAGTCCCGTCATGCGGTGGCTACGCGTTACCCCACCGGCGAAAGCCGTGCCGCCTGTGTCCGGTGCCATAGTGGCGTGGGCCACATCGACTTCCTGGATGGTTTGCCGCAGAACCTGCAACGCACCGAATATGAGGCCATCGTTTGCGCGACCTGCCACGATCCGCATGACGGCGCCAATCCGCATCAACTGCGCACCGTGCCCAGCGTGGCGTTGCAAAACGGCGCGCTGGTCGAGGGCGGCGGCGGCGGCCGGATCTGCATGAACTGCCATACTTCGCGGGTTAACGGTGACACCTATCCCGATGTCACCGCTGGCAGCAGTCGCTTCGGACCGCATTACGGTCCCCAGACCGACATGCTGGTGGGCAAGAACGCCTACGAGTACGGGCGCTTTATCCCAAGTTCCGCTCACAAGACGGCGGTGAAGGACAGTTGCGTCACCTGCCACATGCAGACTTTGGATGCCAATGATCCGGCAAAGAATCACGCGGGTGAACATACCTTCAAAATCAAATGGGATGCCGGCACGCCCGGCGACCATGGCGACGACGTGCCGGTGCTGGCATCCTGCCAAGAATGCCATGGCGACATCGATTCGTTCGATTTCGCCCGGCAGGACTATGACATGAACGGCGTGATCGAAGGCGTGCAAACGGAGGTCAAGGGCCTGATGGACCGGCTCGGTCGCCTGCTCCCGCCGCTGGACAGTCCCACCGTGACCATCACGTCCGCCTACACGGTCCAGCAAAAGCGGGCGGCGTTTAACCACCAGTTCGTTAAACTGGACGGCAGCTACGGCGTTCACAACACCGCTTACACGGTCAACCTGCTGAAAGCATCCCTGGCGGATCTGACGGGCGATTACGGGATCGTGGACGACATCGACAACGATGGTTTGCCGGATGAATGGGAAACCCAGTACTTCAGCGGTACGAGCGCACAGGACGCGAACGGCGACGCCGATGGCGACGGCCTGGACAACGCCTTCGAGTTGAAACTCGGCACCAATCCCAGCGTGCTGGATTCCGACAACGACGGATTCTCCGACTTTGCGGAGATGCACATGGGCACCAACCCGCTGGATGCGGCCAGCAATCCCACGGTGGGCGTGAGCAGCATCTTCACGGCGGCGGAAATGTTGTTCACCACCGAGTCGGGCAAGACCTATCAACTCCAACGGATCAACGACTTTGGTACCGGCACCTGGACCAATGTCGGGGAACCGGTGCAGGGCAATGGCGGCCTGCTCCAGCACTTCATCTCCACGCGGAACACGGAGCGCGGCTTCTATCGCGTGATCGAAGTGCAGCCTTGACGGGTCGGCCTCCGGATTCGATCCAAAACAAGGCGGGCCTTTCCTTCGGGAAAGGCCCGCTGCTTTTG
>CAYXDZ010000002.1:0-36972 GCA_964463815.1 uncultured Verrucomicrobiota bacterium
CCGCCGGTGTGTGACCGGTGATGATCAACGGCAGCGGCTCTCCTTGATTCAACTCATGACCGGCATGCAGTCGCTCCAAAACCTTGATCAACCAGCGGCGATCCCATTCATCGAGACCGGCGCAGGGATCATCCAGCAGCAACAAGTCCGGCCGGAGCGCGAGCGCTCGGGCCAGCAAGACACGACGAGCCATCGGCGGCGTGAGTTTCGCGCTGGCGAAGCGGGCATGCTTTTCAAGCTCGAGCGCGCTCAACAACTGTCCGGCGCGGTCGTCAATCTCCCGCGCGCCGCCGCCGTGATAGCGCAGCGGCAGGCGGATGTTGTCGATTACCGTGAGTTGATGGAACAAACCAGCTTCGCGGGCGAGCACCACACCAAGCCGGCGGCGTTGCTGGAGGGTCGCGCTCTCCGAGGTTTCGCTCCAGTCCGTGCCGAAGCGTTCGATGCGGCCGGAGCGAACCGGTTCCAACCCCGCCAGCGAGCGCACGAGCGCCGTCTTGCCCGCCGCGACACCACCCGCCACGAACCACGCTTCCCCCGGCGCGACCTCCCAATTGCCACAGTTAATCGCACCTTGAGTCGATGAGATTTGCACGTCTCGAAAACGAATCAAGGCACGGGTGGCTTCGGGTGGGTGAAGCGTAATCATAACGTGCCCCCCAGCCACCAGGGCGCGACGAGCAGCGCATCCAGCAGCAGGCAACCGGCGATGCCGAGCACCACCCCTTGCGTCGAGGCGGGCGCGACTTCCGCCAGGGTGAGCGGCCGCGCCAGACCCGCGTAGCAAGTGGTCACGGCGATGATGGTGCCGAATCCCGCCGTCTTGAAGCCCAGGAGGAGGAAATCAAACCAGCTCAAGGAACCGGCAATCTCCCCGGCGAAGGTTTCCAGGGTGAGCGGCACATCGGACAAGAACACAAAGACGAACCCAAACCCCAGCGTGCCCATGATGAGATAAACCGTGAGCGCGAGGACGGCGGTGGCCAGTCCGATGATGCGCGGTACGACGAGGTAGTGGATGGGATCAATCGCCAGTGCTTCCAGAGCCTCGACTTCACCGAGCGCGCGGGACGTGCCGAGTTGGACGACGGTGTTCGTGCCCGAACGACCGAGCACGAGGAAAGCGGTGATCAAGGGCGCGAGTTCGCGAATGACGACCATTACCACGAGCGGACCGATCAACTGCGTGGCCCCGAGTTGGGTCAGCAGCGCCACGATCTGGCCAACCACCACCAGACCGAAGGCCGCGGCGACGGCCAATCCGAGCGGCAGCAACCGCAGACCGTTTTGCGCCACCTGCTCCACCACGAGCGAACGGATCAACGGTCGGGCCGTCCCCCGTTTGGAAACCAGCGCAACCACCGAGATGAGCGCGAAGGCGATCAACCCCTTGACCGTGTCCACGGACGCCAGCGCGCGGCGACCAGCCAGTTGCAGCAGCGGTCGGCGGCGCGGGACTCGAACGGTGGCTGAAGCGGCGACGGTCATGAGTTTGATCACGTCTTCAAGTGGCGCGGCAGATGAACTCCTCGAACTTGCCGCCCGGCCCGCGCGGAATCGGCTGGGTGAGCCATTCGTACCGGACGTTGAACGGATGTCCCAAGCCGTTCTGGATGATCGTGGTCAGGCGGGACTCCTGTTCCGCCGTGGGCCGGCCGGGGGCGACGAACCGGGCGATGATGGTCTGGCGGTCCGGCTGGATGAACTGAAACTGCCGGACGGGAAACACCGCCCCCCAACTGGCAAAACCGCACACCGGCCAGTGCCGGGAACCATCGGGCAGCAGCACGAGATTCCGTTGCCGACCGACGAAGCGCTTGATCGGAGTGAGGCCGCGCCCGCATGCGCAGGGTTCCGCGACTTCGGCGTAATCGCCAATTTCGTAGCGGATAAGCGGCGTGGCGTAGTTGACCAGTTGCGTGAGCAGAATCCGGCCGGTCTGACCCGGCGCACAGGGTTGGCCGGCGTCATCCACGACTTCCATGATGATCTGTTCCGAAACGTGATAGTTGCCCTGTTCGGGACATTGCATGGCGATGACGCCGCCTTCCATCGAGCTGTAAACATCCTGCACCTCCACGCCGAGCAGCCGCCAGACTTCTTCGCGCAAATAGGGCGTCACCGTCTCGCTGAGTGTGCGGACGCCGCGCATGTCCGGCAACCGCCGGCCGGTGCGTTCGAGTTCGGCGACGATCTCGATCAAAGTGCTGGGCAGCGAGAGCAGGTAATGCGGCGAAAACTCCGTCAGCCAGCGCACCAGATCCTCGATCGAATATTTGAACGGCCGGGTGGCGGAGCGACCAGTGCGGAAGAGCAGACTGCACGGTGAACCCCAATCAGGTGCATCCGACTCCTTGAAAACATTGGCCCGCACAATGGCGAGCCGGCCCGAAAAGTCGCGCCGATGCCAGAGATGTTCGCGCAAGGTCAGCGCCAGCCAGTTAAGCGAAAAGTGCTGCGTTCGCCGCACGGTGACGGGTTCCCCCGTGGAGCCGGTAGTGCTGGCCGAATCCACCTGGCCATGCTCGCGAGGCACGGAACGGCAGAAGAGTGATTCACGCGCTGAGACCAGTTGGCGGCGGGTCAGGGGCGGCAGTGCTTGCAGACCGCCGGGCGCGGCCAGTTCGTCGGGCGTGAGACCGGCCGCTTTGAGTCGTTTCTCAAAATGCGGGGACTGCTTCGCGGCGTGACGGGCCAGGGCGCGCAGCCATTCGCGCTGCCGGGCGGCCAGATCGGGGGCGGGCAGACGCTCGTTTACCGCGCACTCTTCCAACATGGCCAGGAGCCGTTCGCCGCCGTTGCGCGTCCGCACTTCCGGCGGCAGCAGCAACGGATGACCGCGCACCTGCTCAAGCCAGCCCGCACTCAGGGCTGGGGGGTGAGGCAAAACACCGGACAACATGGGGCGAAAGGGTAGTGACCGGCCGGACCGACGGCGAGCGAGAAGCGCGCGAAGGTTTGGGCCAGTTCCGTCAGGTCCGGAAAAACGTAGCGAGCTTCGCGTTCCCGGTAGGCGTCGATGGTGGCAATGACTTCGAGCGGACAGCCCAGCCGGGCGGCCAAGGCTTCACGATCGGGAAACCACCGTTGAAAGCATTCCCAAACGTCCGCCAGGCGCACGCCCGTTGCGGTTTCGGCGAGCGCCATCACCAATCGCAGTTTCAACTCATGAAAGCTCCGGATATTTCCCGTCTTGAGGGCGTCAACCAAGTCCGCGGGTAATTCGGCCGGCACCGGCCGGATGAAGTGACGCATCACCACGCGACCGGCTGGTCGCAGCACGCGACGAAGTTCACGCCCCAGCGCGGCGAGTTGCCCCGGTACCGCCAAGGGCACGAGCCCGCCATCGCTCACGATGAGGTCAAAGGTGTCGGCGGCAAAAGGCAGCTCCTGCCAACTCGCTTGAACTGCCTGGCGATTCGGTCCGTCGCCCGGCCAGACGGAACGAATCATCACCTCGCTCGCGTCGGCGGCGGTAAGGAAGTAATCCTCGGCCCAGCCAAAACTTGCGATCGCCGGCGTAACGCCCAGCGAGAGCATCTCCACGCGCCGGGCGGGTGGTCCCACCGGGGTGAGCGAGTTCAACCATGCGGTCTGCAATCGTTGAAGATCCTCCAACGCGGGTCGAAGAGGCGGACCCAGCCGGCTCCATTGCCGCGCGTGCGCCGCCCACGGCTCGGCGCGCAAACCGTCACGACCTGATGCGTCGGGTGTTGACTTCATTAACCATCCGTTCTGGGCCACAAAGCTCGGGCGTGGAGATACACCCAAAACCACCAAAGCGAACTCAGGCCAGGCGAGGAGCATCAATGGTGGCCGCCACGGTGCGGCCGACTTCGATCCCCTGCCCCGGCGTGCCCGAACCGGCGGCATGATTCCCCCGGCCCGTCTGAAAGGAAACCGCCGCGAACTGCAACGTGCCATCGCGCAAGGTGGCGTGCGCCGCGACCGGGCTCTGGCAGCCGCCGCCCATCGCATTGAGAAACGCCCGTTCAGCTACGACGCAATGCCAGGTGTCGGCATGATTCAACCGGTCGCAGATGCCTTGCAGCTCCGGATCATCCGCCCGGATCTCGATGCCCACCGCCGCCTGACCGACAGCGGGAATCATCTCGGTCTCGGAAATTGGTATCGCGCGGATTCCCGCCGGCACATCCGGTCCGGAAAGTGCGCCCTCCGGACTGATTTGGTAGCCCAGCCGGTTCAGGCCAGCGGCGGCCAAAACGGTCGCGTGAAACTCGGCGCTTTCCGCAACCTTGCGCAACCGGGTGCCGACGTTGCCGCGAATCTCGGTGCATCTAAGGTCGCTTCGCAGCTCCTTCAACTGGGCCTGCCGACGGGTGCTGCTGCTAGCCACCAGCGCACCTTCCGGGAGGTCGGCCAAGGATTTTGCTGGATGCCGCAGAATTAAGACATCGCGCGGATCTTCGCGCCGGGTGACCGCGCCCAGCTTGAGTCCATCGGGCAGTTCGGTGGGCAGATCCTTGAGGCTGTGAACGGCAAGGTCGGCGCTGCCGTCGAGCAGGGCGACTTCAAGTTCCTTGGTGAAAAGCCCCTTGGGCAGTTTGGCGTCCGGGTTGGCCAGCGACGCGGTCTGCAATTTGTCTCCCGTGGTCTTGATTATCTTCAGCTCAAAGGCGCGCTCCGGGAAGGCGGCGCGGCAATCGGCGAGCACGCGGTTGGCCTGAGCGAGAGCCAGCGCACTGCCCCGGGTGGCGATGTAGATGGGCCGGGTCATATCAGATCAGGTGGCACCGGCCGATTGCTGTTCCGTCGAAGAGATGTCCGCAGCGGCGGGCCGGGCAAAGAGACCGGCGGCTTTCTCGCGAATGATCGCTTCGCAGCGGGCCACTTCCACATGGCGTTGCTTCAAGTAATCGTCCGCGATCGCCTGGAGGTCATCGATGTTGTAGAGGAAAATGTTCTCCATGAAGTTGACTTCGGGCTCGATGTCGCGTGGCACAGCGATGTCGATCAAGAGCAGCGGCCGGCCCTCCCGCGCGGGCAGCAGCGGCTCCAGCCGGCGGCGGTCGATCACATAATGCGGGGCCGAGGTGCTGCTGATCAAAATGTCCACACTGGCGAACTCGGCCGACCAGTCATCGAAACGGATCGCCTGGCCGCCCAGTGCTTCGGCAAGCGCCACCGCCCGTTCGTGGGAACGGTTGGAGACGAGGACGCTGTGTGCGCCCCGCGAGAGCAAGGCGCGGGCGGTCTTTTCGCTCGTGTCACCCGCGCCGATGACCAGAACTTTTTTGTCCTGCAAACGGTCGAAAATCTTCTCGGCCAGCTCGACGGCGGCCGAGGCCACGGAGACGCTGCCGCGCTGGATGTTCGTCTCGGTGCGGATTTGCTTGGCGACGTTGAAGGCACGTTGAAAGGCCCGGTTGAGCACCTTGCCGGTGTAGTGATGCTGGAGCGCGAGATCGTAGGCCTGCTTGAGCTGGCCGAGGATTTCCGTTTCCCCGAGCAACATGCTGTCGAGACCGCTGGCCACTTTGAAGAGATGCTCGAGGCAGGCGGATTCGCGGTGGGCATAAACCTCTTCGCCAAGCTCGCCCTCGAAGCCACGGATTTGCAGAAGAAACGCGCGGAGGCGCCGATGCAATTCCTCCGGCGGCAGCGGGCCGGCGGCGTAGAGTTCAACGCGGTTGCAAGTCGAGAGAATGACGGCCTCGTCGAGAAATCCCGTCGCGCGCAGGCGTCCCAGCACATCGGGGATCTCGCTCTCCGCAAAGGCAAACCGTTCCCGCACCGGGACGGGCGCGGTGCGGTGGTTCAGGCCAATGACGACAACGGACATGTGATTAGTGCAGATCCGACAACAGATTGGTGCCCCAGAAAGTCAGCATGACGAACACAAACGCCCCGGCGGAACCCCAGGCCAGCCGGTGGCCGTTGAGCCGCCGTCGCCAATGCATGACCACCAGCGCGCCATACAGGAACCAGACAAAAATCGACCAGAGAAACTTGGCGTCGCCATAGATCTCCGCCGGCCGCCGGTCCCCGATGATAAAGGGGGACATGGCCAGCCCGCTCGTCAGCAGGAGAAGACCGGCAACCAACAGACGCCTGTTCACCACCTCCAGGCGCTGAATCGAAGGCAGCAGGGACTGGATTGCCATGGTCTTGCGGAACTTGAGATTGTGCTCCTGCGTGAGATACATGACGGCCGCCACACTCGCCACGCCAAAGGCACCGTAACCCAGCAGGATCAGGGCGGCGTGCAACGAAACCGGTCCATTGACATATCGAGGAACTTCCGTGACCGGGTCCAATCCCGGGAAGAGCGCAAAAACGCCGATGCCAAAAAGGAGCGGCGAGGCGAACGCACCGACAAATCGCAGTCTCGGCCATAATCCCACGACGAGGTACATGCCGACCAGCGCCCACATGAAAAAAGCCGTCGCTTCATAAAGGTTGTCAATGGGGCAGCGGTTCAGTGACAGACCGCGTTTGATCATGGCGGTGAAATGGAAACAGAAGCCCGTGGCGATCAGCCCATAGGAAACCCAGTCGTCCTTGCGGAAGCCACGCCGCCACAGGAAGACCGTGTAAAAGGCGCTGATCCCGTAAACGATCACGGCCGTCAGGAACCAGTATTTGTCAGCGGACCACGCCATGCCCGAAGCTTAGGGGCGCGCTTTCGCGCGGTTCAAGGGGAGATTTGCCCGGCCGCTGGCACGCCGCGCGTGTCACGGATGAAATTCAAACCAGCCCCCAGGGATTGCCCCGAGCGCAGACTGAACCCGGCGATCACCCCCGTGGTACGCGCGGCCGATACCGAAGTGCCCGCCATGAAATAAGGAACACCCGTCAACGTGACGATGCTGCTGCCCGGCATGGCGACGTCAACGAACGAAGCGAAATTGGCGTACGAGGCAAGCTGCCCGTTGGGGTTGGTGGCGGTGACGGCCAGGACGTTCGGATGCGCGGCCGGATAAGTCGGCTGGCCGTCCGGCGTGTTGCCCGAGGGCGCGACGATGACCGCTCCCTGGGCGGTCAGTTGATCGAGGATGCGGTTCAACCAGTCGCTGGAACTCTTCGAGCCGATGCTGGCGTTGATCAGGGACGCACCCTGGTTGTAAACCTCCACCAACCCCTGTCCCAACTGGAAGGTCGAAGTGAATTCCTGGGCACCGAACACATCGGCGTTGATGATCCGGAAGCCTGCCTCCGCTCCCCCGAGGGCCGCCGCCACTTCGTTCAGCACATTGTTTAACATGGCCTCCCCGTGGGTGGGCGCGGCGCCTGTCGGTGAGTATTCACCGGCAATGGAAATGCCCGGCAACATGAGCTGAGCAAGCTCCCCCGGTGGCGGACGAATGGCGGTGTCAACAATACCGATGGTCAGCAAACCGCCGGCATCCCCGGCCGCCGCGCGAATCTTGGGCAGGGCCGCGCCACCGAATGACAACGGCTGAAGCGCGGCCGGCCGGTCGATGGCGTAATTGGCATCCACGCTTTCCACCGACTCATCGGCATCCAGCAACGCCCGCGCGGCGGCGGCGGCGGCGGCGTCCTCAAACTTGAGGCGATAGGTTCCCAACTCATCGAGGCGGCCGACTATTTTCGCCCCGAGCTTGCGAGCGAGTTCCTCCGCGTCGGTCCCGGTTTTGAGCGTGACGATCCATTCATCTTCGAGGCGCTTATTGGACTCGTCATTTGACTCGGCCGCCTCCAACACGGACTCGGTGGCGCGCTCCAGGGAAGTGTCGAAGACCAGCAGGCGCGGGGCGGCGTTGGTGCGATGGATCAGGGCGAAACTGGCCGGCCGGAGGAGTCGCGGCAAAGCCTCCCCTGACTTCAACCCGGAAAATGTTGTCGAAATGGAGTGCTGGACGCCGGGCTCGACGGCAACCTCCCAACCGGTCGCCACCCGAATCTGTTGCAAAACCAGCTTCAGCGGAGCATCCAGCAAGTCGGCGCTCACCCGGTCCCCAGCGGCATCCCAGCGGAATTCATGAGCCTGCATGGACCCCGGCAAGGACAGACAAACCGCGACCGCCATGATCGCCCACCAGTCGTAACCGCGATGAACTTGAGGCTGCAAACAGGCACCCGTAACCGCTCTTTCGGACAGGCGGGAACGGAGTTGGTGAGTGTCGGCTGCGTGATCCACGTGACGTGACCTTAGTGCGAGAATCCCGCTCTGTCAGGTGTTAAGCTTTGCTTTGGGCGTGGAAAAACCGGCGGGAATTCGCAGGATTTCGCGCAATTGCCGCGAGTTTCAGCTTGAAACCGGGCGGTGGGTTTTGCTACCACCCTCTCCATTCTATGGCAGCAATCGGCCGATTCCAAAAGGGTGACGACATCTTCCACGCCAAGGTAGTTGATGGCGAACTGTACCGCCTGAAAGGGGATGTGTTCGGATCACCCTCCTTCGAGAAGAAGCCGACCAAGCTCAAAGGTCTGCGCACGCTCACGCCGGTCGCCCCCTCCAAAGTCATCGCCGTGGGACTGAATTACGCCGATCACGCACGTGAGTCCGGCAAGCCGCTGCCGAAGGAACCGCTGTTCTGGCTGAAGGCGCCGACTTCCCTCATTCCGGACGGGGGCAAGATTGAAGTGCCGTTCGCGGAGCACCGCACGGACTTTGAGGCCGAACTCGCGATCATTATTGGTCGGCGCGTCCGCAACGTGGCCCCGGCGGCGGCGGCGCGCTACATCTTTGGCTACACCGCCGCGCAGGACATCAGTGACCGGACGATTCAGAACGCGGAAAGCCAGTGGGCCCGGGCGAAATCCTTCGACACGTTCACGCCGCTGGGGCCGTACGTGGAGACCAAGATCGACCCGCACAACCTGACCATCCAGCTTTTCCAGAACGGCCAGTTGCGCCAGAACTCGAACACCAGCCAGTTGATCTTCAACTGCTACGAAGTTGTCTCCTTCATCAGCACGAACATGACCCTGTTGCCCGGCGATGTCATTCTTACCGGCACGCCGAGCGGCGTCGGCCCGATTGAGTCCGGCGACCGGCTGGAAGTCCGGATTCAGGGACTCTCGCCGCTGGTGAACACGGTGAAATAGACGGCCGATTCTCTTTGTCAACGGGCCGCCCTGGGCTTGCTCCCCGGCGGCCCGTTTGTTTAGCTCCCACCTCATTTGTTATTATGCGCTGGACCCAAACCTTCATTCCCACCCTCAAGGAAAACCCCGCCGACGCGGAGATCGTCTCCCACCAACTGTTGCTGCGCGCCGGACTGGTGCGCAAGCTGACCGGCGGGCTTTACACTTTCCTGCCCATGGGCCTGCGGGTGTTGAAGAAGATCGAAAACATCGTGCGCGAGGAGATGGATCGAGCGGGCGGGATCGAGGTGCTCATGCCGGCGTTGCAACCGCCCGAAATCTGGCAGCGCTCCGGCCGCTATGAAACCGCCGCCGACGTACTCTACAAAGTGCGTGACCGCGCAAAGAAGGAATGGGTGCTCGGGCCGACGCACGAGGAAGTCATCACCACCCTCGCCGCCCACGAGATCAATTCCTACCGCCAGTTGCCCCGCAATTTTTACCAAATCCAGTTGAAATTTCGGGATGAGATCCGCCCGCGCTTCGGCCTGATGCGCGCCAAGGAGTTCATCATGAAGGACGCCTACAGCTTCGACGTGAACGACGGGGCGGCGATGGTCAGCTACCAGAAGATGTATGACGCCTACACCCGCATTTTTGCGCGCTGCGGGTTGCAGGCATTTCCGGTCGAGGCGGACACCGGCGTCATCGGCGGCAGCCATTCGCATGAATTCATGGTGCCGGCGGAAACGGGCGAAAACAATGTCGTCTATTGTGAAGCCTGTGGTTACGCGGCGAACATCGAGAAGGCCACAAGCGGGCTGCCCAAAACCGCACCGCGCGAAATCGGAGCCGCACCCGAGAAGTTTGCCACGCCCGGCGTGGTCACGATTGAGGCGCTGAGCAAACCACCCCACGGCGTGCCGGCCAACCGCCAGATCAAGACGCTCGTTTATATCGTGGATTCAAAGCCGGTCCTGATTCTCGTGCGGGGCGACGACCAACTGAACGAAACCAAGCTGCTGGCCCGCATCGGGGCCGTGGCCGCGCGGCCCGCCGATGCCACCAATCAGGACGATCTGGTTCATTTTAACGCGCTGGGGGCTCGACCCGGTTCCCTGGGTGCGGTCAGCAACGTGCCCGCTGACTGGAAAGTTTACGCGGACGAACGCTTGCGCGGCGCGAACGACATGACCACCGGCGCGAATGAGGACGGCTGGCATTTCCGCAATATCGCAATGGAGCGCGACATCAAAGTGACGCAATGGTCCGATTTGCGGACGGTTACCCGTGGCGAGCCCTGTGTGAAGTGCGGCCAGCCGTTGAAAATCCGCCGCGCCATCGAAGTGGGTCACGTCTTCAAGCTGGGCACGAAATATTCCGAGAAACTCGACGCCAAGTTCCTGGATGAAGCCGGCCAGCAGCATCCCTGCTTCATGGGTTGCTACGGCATCGGCATCACCCGCACGTTGCAGGCGGTCATCGAGCAGTCCCATGACAAGGACGGCATCATCTGGCCCAAGGCGGTCGCGCCCCACACCGTTTGCATCACCCCGCTGAGCGTCGCGGCGGACAGCCCGATCATGCAGCTCGCGGAGAAGTTTTACGGAGAGCTCACCGCCCAAGGTGTGGATGTGATCCTCGATGACCGCGATGATCGTCCCGGCGTTAAGTTCAAGGATGCCGACCTGGTGGGTTTCCCGGTGCGCCTTGCCATTGGTGAAAAGGGCCTGGCCAAAGGCATTGTTGAAATCAAGCCACGCGGCGGCGAGTTGTTGACCGTCGCGCCGGAGGAAGCGGTTGCCACGGTGTTCAAACTCCTCGCCGACTGAATCCTTGCCTGGTCCGGTCAACCCGCTTCCGGCCGAGGCCTGGCTCAAACGGCGCGTGACATTTCCGCCCAAAAAGCCGCTTTTCTTTTGGCGCTCGTTCCCTACAGTGCGCGCCTTGTTTTGAACCTGAACTCACGAACGAACTGAAATTATGGGAGCCGATACCTCCGTTGCGCAAAAAGTCGAAGCACCGCCACTGAAGCCGTTGAACCTCAAAAGCCGGCTCGCCGGCACCCCCGGCGCGCCCAAATACGCCGTCAAGGTCAAGAACGCCGCCGGCCAGGAAGTCACCCTGGGCGATCCTCGGGCGACGCGGGCGTTGGTGGCGCTGATGGACGTTCACGCGGTCAACGGCGGCGCGGCCTGCCACTGGGGCGGCCCGGCGGCCTTCGCCGAGATCAACGCGGCGGTGCATGGGTTGATGTTTTCCACTTCGGGCCGGCCCTGGTTCGATGCGTTTAATTACGTCAACGACGCCGGTCACGCGGAGAACGGCGTCTATGCCTTGCGCGCCAACTACGGCTTCGATGGGATGACCTTCGACTCGCTGAAGGACTTCCGGTCGATCAAGTCCAAGCTTACCGGCCACGGTGAATCCCATCTCAACCCCGAGGGGGTGTTGCTCTCGAACGGGCCGCTTGGCTCGTCCGTGGGCCAGGCGCAGGGCCTCGCGCTGGGCGACAAGACGGCGGCCCGCGATCGGGTCACCGTATTGATCGTCTCCGATGGCGCCTCGATGGAAGGCGAGGCGAAAGAAGGTTTCGCCGCGATTCCCGGCCTCGCCGCCAAGGGCCGCGTGAGTCCTTTCGTGCTGATCATCTCCGACAACGACACCAAACTCTCCGGCCGCATTACGAAGGACGCCTTCTCGATGCAGCCTTCGTTCGAGGCGATGGACGATCTCGGCTGGCGCGTGACCAAGGTGACCAACGGTCACGACTTGCAGGCGGTTTATTCCGCGTTCGAGCGGGCCGTTGCCGACGCGAAAGCCGACCCCACCAAACCTGTCTGCCTGTGGGTGAAGACGATCAAGGGCTTTGGCATCAAGGCGACCGAAGAAAACAGCGCGGGTGGCCACGGCTTCCCGCTGGCGAACGGTGAAAAAATTCCGGACTGGATCACCGAGCTTTACAAAGGTGACACCCCGCCGGCCGAATTTGTGAAGTGGGCCGCCGACCTCCGCGCGGACTGGGAAAAGAAAGAAGCCGAGAAGAAGGCCAAAGCCGCCACCGCTCCGGCCGCGGCTCCGTCGGTGAAGAAGGACAAGGTGCAATCCGGCCTTGCCCAAGGCGCGATCCGCGCGGCTGTGGACGGTTACCCGGTTTATTCGATCAGCTCCGACGTGCAGGGCTCGACCGGCATGAGCCCGTTTCAGAAGACCTTCCCCGATCGCTTCGTCGAGGTCGGCATCGCCGAAGCGAACATGATCAGCGTCGGCGCCGGTTACGCGAAGATGGGCTTCATCCCCATCGTGGACACGTTCGGTCAGTTCGGCGTCACCAAGGGCAATCTCCCACTGACCATGGCCGCACTGTCGCAGGCCCCGGTGGTCGCGGTCTTTTCGCACATCGGTTTTCAGGACGCGGCGGATGGCGCGAGTCATCAGGCGACGACTTATCTCGCGGCGGTTTCCGCCATCCCACATACCGTCGCCATCGCACCGAGCTGCGCGACCGAGGCCGAATGGTTGATGTACGAGGCGATCAAACGCCAGGCCGAGGACCGCAAGGCGGGCAAGGATGGTGAGAACTATATCTTCTTCGTCGGTCGCGAGAATTACCCGGTGCAGTGGCTCGACAACCCGAAATACCAATGGGGCAAGGCGACGGTCCTGCAGGAGGGAACGGATGTCGTGCTGGTCGGCTCGGGGCAGCTCGTGGGTCGCACGATCGACGCCGGCAAGAAGCTCGCCGCCAAGGGCGTCAAGGCCTGCGTGATCGCCAACCCGTTCATCAACCACGTGGACGTCGAGACCATCGGCGCCGCGGTCAAGGCCGCCAACGGCCGGCTGGTGACCATCGAGGACCACCAGGTCGTGTGCGGCATGGGCGCGCAGGTCAGCCACGCGCTGAGCCGGGCGGGCATCGCTCATCGCGTCACGTCGCTGGGCATTCCGGGTGAGTTCGGCCAGAGCGCTTACGTCGCCGAGCATCTGTATCAGAAGCACGGCATGACCGCCGACGGCCTGGTAGCCGCGGCCGAGACGCTGCTGAAGTAGGCGTCCCGGTTCCGTTTCGTTTCCAGCCTGCGGGTGTTTGCCCGCAGGCTTCTTTTTATCCCGGGGGATGAACGGGGGCCTTTGAACCGCCAGGCCCGAAAGTGCGCTTATGGCCCGCCCCGAACGTCCTTCGTCAACCCCACTTTCGTTCCCGGTCAAGCGCTGCGATTTGTAGTGAAACTTTTTTGGAAATGCACACCATCCGCACTGCTACCGGTTTTGGGCCGTGGTATTCCCCAAACCACCTATCAGCATGAAAACATCGTTGTTCTGCGGCGGCTCCGCCAGCCTTCCGCGTGGTTGCCGAATCGGGATGGTGACCGCCACTCTCCTTTGCTCCCAATTGCTGTTTGCCCAGCCGGTTTATTGGGATCCGGCCCAGGGAGGAAACGGCCACTACTACGAGGTGGTGGTCGTGCCGGGAGGGATCAACTTCTGGGAAGCGCGGCTGCAGGCGTCCGCGCGGGGCGGCCGGCTGGCAAGCATCAACTCGGCTGCGGAGAATGAGTTCGTTCACGCCCTCGCAGCGGCGAACACCAACGCCTGGTGGACAGATGGCACGACCACCCACGGTCCCTGGCTGGGTGGATTTCAGGCTGATGGTTCGCCCGAGCCGACCGGCGGTTGGGGGTGGATCGGAGGCGAGCCGTTCAGTTACACGAACTGGGCCAATGGCCAGCCCGACAACTGGGCCAACAGCGAAAACGCGCTTCATTTCTGGGCGCTGGGCGCCAACAATTTCGCGGCAACCTGGAACGACATCAACGGCACCGCCGGTTCACCGCGCAGCTACGTGCTGGAGGTGGACATCACCGCGGCCACCGGATGGATCGCCCGCAATGCAGCCACCGACTTCTCGGCGACGCTCAATCCCAGCGCGCCCTGGACTCACGGCTACGCACTCAATCCGGGCGCTTCGTTCACCGCCTTTGGACACGCCACGACGGCGGCTGGCCTGCAGGTCTGGCAGCGGCCGGGAACGAGCGACCCGCCCTCGACGGTCTTCAACCCGACGGGAAGCACGAGCACGCCCGGCACGCCGGTGTATGCGGCGGGCGAGCTGCACCTTCACCCCGGGCCGACGGGTGAGTTCGCCGTGCTGCGGTTCACCGCGCCGGTGACCGGCATCTACGAGATTAACGCCGCATTCCAAGGAGCCGACACGGTGGGAACCTCCACCGACGTCTGGGTGCTGTCCGGGACCAATGAATGGTTCCGGGGCACTGTCAACGGGTACGGACCGGCCAGCCGGAGGGCGTACCGGACGGCGGTGCCGCTGAATGCCGGAGCGAACATTGATTTCGCGGTCGGGCCCAATGGGACCTATTTCTACGACAACACTTTGGTGGAAGTGCAAATCAGCTACCGGGCGACGACCGACGCGGTCAGCGGAACGATCGCCTATGCCGGCGAGGAGGATCGCTACAGCTTCCAACTGGCGCAGCCGGCAACGATGTATTTCGACTCGCGCACTTCGAGTTCGGGCCTCAACTGGACGCTGACCGGGCCGCCGGGGACGGTGGTCAACGTGCGCGGGTTCGGCAGCAGCGATGCGGACACGAGCAGTGACCCGTTGCTGCGTCTGCCGGCGGGCGATTACACGCTGGTCATCCGCGGGAGCGGGGCGACCACCGGGGCCTATGAGTTCGTGCTGCTCAATCTGGCCGATGCGACACTGATCACACCGGCGACGGTCATCGCAAATCACGAGTTCCCGCGGCGAACGACCGATCTCTACCAGTTCACCGCCAATTCCGGTGACGTGATGTCCTTCGACCGGTTGACGCTGGTCAATGGCGGCAGCCCCTACTGGCGGCTTGTCGATCCCTACGGAAAAATCGTCTGGGCCACCTATTTCAACGACGTCAACAACGTCACCCTACCCGCCACCGGCACCTACACGCTGCTGGTCGAAGGGACGATCAGCGGTGGCTCGGCGACCAGCTACTCGTTCCAGCTCCTGCCGCAGGGCGGCACGCCCTCGCCGGCCTTCACCGGCATGCCGCTGGCTCTGGGCACCGGAGTGACCAACGTGATCGACACCGTCGGTGCGACCAACGCCTACACCTTCACGCTCGCGCAGCCGACCCGGCTCTATTACGACAGCCTGACCAACAACGGCAGTTTGCGCTACACGCTGTTCGGTCCCGGCGGCACCGTGGCCACGACGCGTGGCGTCAGCGGCGGCGCAAACAGTGACCTGCATTATGCGCCGGCGGGCGACTACCAGCTCGTGATCTCGGCGGTGAGCAGCTACACCGGCTCGTTCGCGTTTCGCCTGCTTGATCTCGCGACGGCCACCCCGATCACGCCGGGCACCGTGGTCAATGGCACCACCACGCCGGCCAGCGGGCTGCGGATGTACCGGTTCAGCGCCACGCCCGGCACGCGGCTGTTCTTCGATGCGCTGTCGCAGTCCGGCTACACCTATTTCGGCAACGCCTACTGGTCGCTGGTCGATCCCTACGGGAACGTGTTGTTTGCCGACAACGGCTTTGGTGACCGTGCGACGACCACATTAACGGGGAACGGTGATTACACCCTCTGGGTCGCGGGCGGCGATCACGAGCCGGGCGCCCAGGGAAACTTCTCCTTCAACCTGGTGCCCGCGACGGAGACCTCGACCGCCCTGGTATTGAACACCGCCTACAGCGGCAGCGTGGCCACGCCGGGCCAGCAGCACCTCCACACGTTCAGCCTTGCGGAATCGAAGCGCGTCTATTTCCAATCGCTCACCAACCAGCCGAGCATCCGTTGGACGATGACTGGTCCGGGCGGCGTGGTGCAGTCGGCCATCGCCTTCAACACCGGCGGCTGGCTCGCCTACACGCTGGCGCCCGGCGACTACACGATCACTGTCTTCGCGAACGGTGATCTCACGGGCGGTTACGCCTTCAAGCTGGTGGACTACGCCACCGCCACGTCGATCACCGTGGGACCAACGATCAACGGCACGGTCACCCCGGCGGCCTCGATCAACATCCATGAGCTGACGCTCACCGCGGGTGACCGGTTGTTTGTCGATGCGTTGTCCCAAAGCGGGTTCACCTACTACGGCACCGCCTTCTGGCGGCTCGAAGATCCCGAGGGTAACACCGTGTTTCTCCCGGACATCAACCTCCATTGGGATCGTGGTTTCAGCGACATCGGACCGTTCACGGTGCCGCGCACGGCCGCCTACCAGCTGTTGATCGGCGGTGGAGTTCAGGAAACGCAGGCCGGCGGCAACTACAGCTTCCGCATCCTGCCGGTCGTGGACACGACCCAGCCGCTCACCTTCGGCCAGGTCATCGAGCCGGCGATCACCTCGCCCGGGCAGCAGCTTGTTTACACGTTCACCTTGAACGGACCGACCCGCGTCCAACTCGACAACCAGCGCAGCACGCCAAACCTCCGTTGGACGCTGGCCGACGCGGGCCGCACCTACGCGGCGAACATCGGATTCAACAGCGACAGCTGGTACGTTTACGATTTGCCGGCCGGGAACTACCGACTCATCGTCAACACCGGCAACGACGCCACGGGCACGGCCCGTTTGCAGTTGCTCGACTTCGCCGCCGCCACGCCAATCACGCTCGACACGGTGCACAACGTTACGCTGGTTCCGCCCACCGAGGACCGGCAGTTCAGGTTCTCCGCCGCCGCCGGGCAGCGGGTGTATTTCGATCTTCTCAGCCAGAGCGGCTTCACCTACTACGGCTACCCCTTCTGGCGGCTGGAAGGTCCGGGCGGCAACGTCCTCCTTGAGGCGGGCGTCGCCGATGCCGGCCCGATTGTGCTGCCCGAGAACGGCAGCTACACACTGATCGTCCACGGCAACCACAACGAAGCCCAGCCGCAGGGGAACCTGAGCTTTCGCATCAACAACGCCCCGCTCACGACGTCGCCGCTGGTGCTCGATTCCCTGACCACGGGCGAACTGGCGATCGCGGGCGAGACGGACCGTTTCGTGTTCACGCTCGCACAGCCCGCACAGGTGGTCTTCGACTCCCGCACGAACAGTCCGCTGCGGGTGTCGCTTTCCGGACCCGGCGGCCTGGTGGCCAACAACTGGGCTTTCAACAGCCTGGACGGCCCCAACCGCGACAGCTACCTGAACCTGCCGGCCGGCGATTACACGCTGGATGTCACCGGCTCGACCGACGCCACGGGCGGTTACGCATTCCTGCTGCGGACGCTCGCCTCGGCGGAGGCGCTGGCGCTGAACACGACGATCAACGGCACGCTGGATCCGGCGAACGCGACCCGGCTGTACCGCTTCACCGCCAGCGCCGGTGACCGGATTCGCTTCCAGGCACTGAGCCAGTCGGGCATGCCGAACGCCTATTGGCGGCTGCGCGATCCGCAGGGCGACCTGGTCTGGGGCAGTTACTTCAACGGCTCCGCCCACAGCAACCTGCTCGCGCGGACAGGCGCCTACACCCTGCAACTCGAGGGTTACCACGCCGAGGCTTCCGCCAGCGGCAGCTTCTCCTTCAGCTCGACGACGTTCGCACCCACGCCGCCACCCGGCCCCTCGGGCACGGCCATCACCCTCGGCGAAACCGTGAACGGCACGCTGCCGACGTCCGGCACGGTCCATTCGTTTGCGCTCACGCTCACCCAGCCAGGACGCCTCTATCTGGACTGGCTGCGGGCGATGGATGGCTTCTCATGGGCGTTGGTCGGACCCGGCGGCGTGGTGGTTCCCTCGACGTCGGTCTATGCGACGCTGAACCCGCCGCTGCACACGCGAGCGCTCCTGCCCGGCACCTATGAACTGCAGCTTACGGGCACGGTAAATCCCTACTCATTCCGCGTGCTCGATGTCAACGCCGCGCCGCTCTACACGCTGGACACCGTGCACACCAATGAACTGGTGCCCGCCGCGGGCGCGAGTTTCCTGCGGGTGAACCTCACCGCGGGACAACGACTGTTCTTCGATCTGCTTTCCGAAACGGGCCTGAACAGTTCCGCCACCAAGCGACTGGAGGACGCCGCCGGCAACCTGCTCTTCACCCTGGGTCATGCGGCCAACGCCGGACCGGTCGATGTCCGCGTCACCGGTGAACACCTCCTGAACTTCGATGGCCAGTGGGCCAACCCCGGCGCCACGGGTGCTGTCGCGTTCAATCTCCGCACCGTCCTGCAGCCGACCAGCCCGCTGGCGTTCGGCACGGTCCACTCGAACACCCTTGCCGGTGGCGGCGATGTTCATCAGTTCACCTTCACCCTTGCCGGCACCAACCGGGTGTTCTTCGATGCGTTGAACAATCCTCCGGGCGGCTGGAAATGGACGCTCGAAGGGCCCGGTGGCCCGCTCGTGCAAAACCGCGGCGTGGTCTCCTCGGACGGCGTGGACATTGGCGAACCCTCGCTCCTGCTCCGACCGGGGGATTATCGTTTGTCCGTTTCCAGCGACAGCGATCAGCTGATTCCCTTTGTCTTCCAGTTGTTGCGCGACGTGGATGCCACGCCCTTCGCAATCGGGAGCACGGTGACCACCAATCACGCGCCCGGCACGGCGACCAGCCTGTGGCGCTTCAGTGCCACCGCCGGCCAGCAGGTGTACTTTGACGCCGTTCCCGGCGGCTACACACCAAACCTGCGCATCTACTCGCCCGGCGGGAGCCAGTTCGCAAGTTTCGGCACCGGCAGCGATGTGGACACGTTTGCGCTCCCGGCGACCGGCGAATACCTCGTCGCGCTCGAAGGGCGCATCTACGAGGCGGCCGCCAGCGGCACCGTCAGCTTCGCCTTCCTGCCGATCTCCTATCCGACCAACACCCTCGCGCTCGACACCGTCGTTGCCGGCGCCATTTCCACTCCTGGCACGCGTCATCACTGGACCTTCTCCCTGGCGACACCCCGGCAGCTCTGGTTCGACACGCTCACCAACGCGCCGGGCGCGACCTGGACGCTGACCCGCGGCCAGAACGTTCTCGTCTCTGCGCGCGGCTTCCTCGGCTCCGACGGCATCGACATCGGCAACGCGCTACTGTCACTTCCCGCGGGCGACTACGTGCTGACGGTCAGTCTGGGCCTGGGCAGCACAGGCACTTACGCGTTCCAATTGGTCAGCCCGGAGTCGACCACGCTCATGCAGATGAACGTAAACACTGCGGTCCTGCTCGACCCGCCGGTCGTGACGCGTCTCCTCGCATTCAACGAAACGGCCGGTGAACGTTTCTACTTCGACGGTCGGCCGCAGTCGGGAGCCGGCAGCGCCAACGCCCGACTCTACGATCCATTCGGCGCAAAGCTCCTCGACCTCAACACCACCTCCGACGCGCCCACGTTTGTACTGCCCTTCACGGGCACCTACACGTTCGCGATCGAAGGGCGCGTTTACAACTCCGGCCCCGGCCTCACCGCGAACTTCGCCCTGGTCAGCAATCCGCCCAAGCCGGTGGAACCGCTGTTTGAAAACACGTCGTTGCCGGACCTTGTCGTTGACACTGTCAGCGTCACGCCGCCCGCCGGATTGAAGTCGGGCGATCCCTTCACGGTGAACTGGACGGTCCGCAATGCCGGCGCGCTCGCCACGGGCGGTTCCTTCACCGACCGCGTCTCGGTGCGGAACACGGCCCTCAACCAGATCATTCTCAACACCACCCTCGCCTACAACCCGGCCGACGCGGGCAATGGTCCGATCGCTCCCGGCACCCAGCGCAACCGGCAACTGGCCCTCACCCTGCCCGCCGGTGCCAGCGGTGCCGGCTCGCTGGAGGTGACGGTGACGACCGACACGCTGAATCAGCTCGCGGAGTACAACATCGGCGGCACCGGCGAGTCGAACAACAGCAACTCGACCACCTTCAACAGCACGCTCGCGCCGTATCCGGATCTGCGGGTCATCGCCCTCGCCGCCAATCCTCCCTCGGGCTGGTCGCCGGGTAACGTCGTCGCCATCAACTGGGCCGTCACGAACAGCGGACCCGCCAACACCAGCACCTCATGGGTGGACCGCGTCATCGTCCGCAATGACTCGCGCTCGGTTGTGCTGCTCACCACCAACGTCGTGCACGATCACGCCACCCTCGGCGGACTTGCGTCCGGCGGCCGGCGTGATCGACAGGCTTCATTTGTTGTGCCCGCCGGGTTGAATGCGCAGGGCCTGTTCTCGATCAGTGTCGAGACGGACGCGCTCGGCACGGTGGTCGAGAGCCAGCCCACGGATTCGGGCGAGGCCAACAATCTCACGACCATCAACGTTCTTTCCGCCCCCGACCTCACGGTTTCCGGCGTTCAGGTAGTGGCCACGCCGTCCGCCCAATCGGGTGCTTCGCTCGCGCTGCAATGGTCGTTGGAAAACACCGGCACGGCCCCGGCCGTCGATGCGTTCTCCGACCGGATCATCGTCCGCAACCTCGACACCGCCGAGACGTTGATCAACACCTTCGCCGCCTACAATCCCGCCTCGCCGGGCAACGGTAGCATCGCTCCCGGCACCTCGAAGGCGCGCTCGTTGAACGTGAACCTGCCCGACGGTCCCCGGGCAGCCGGCAATCTCCAGATCGAGATCGCGGCCGACACCTACAATCAGATCGTGGAATTCACCGCCGCCGGCACTTCCGGTGAGAACAACAACTCCGGTTTCGCCAACCTCACCACGACGCTTGCGCCGTATCCCGATCTCGTTGTGACCAACCTCGCCGTGTTGCCCGGCAATCCGCAGTCTGGTTCCGAGGTGACCGTGCGTTGGGAGGACTTCAACATCGGCATCGCGCCGGCCACCGCGAGCTGGCACGACCGGCTCGTTGTCGTGAACACGGGCTCGGGCGCCACGCTGCTCGACACCACGATCCATCATCCGACCACAACGCTCGGTGCGTTGACGAACGGTCTCACCCGGCTGCGCCAGTATGTCTGGCGCCTGCCCAACGGCGCGGCCGGCACCGGCAACCTCAGGTTCACGGTGACCGCCGACCACTTCAACGCGGTCTTCGAGCACAACCCCGGCGCCACCGCCGAGGCGAACAACGATCTCGCCGTCATCGTGCCCGCGACGCTCGCCGCCTATCCCGATCTGGAGATCGCCTCGTTCGACGTAGCGCCCGCGACCTACGAGTCCGGCCGGCTGTTGACCGCCGCATGGGCGGTGACCAACACGGGCACCGCGTCGGTTGCCGGAGATTTCTACGACCGCCTGCTGGTGCGCAACCTGTCTCTGGGCTCCACCCTGTTCGACCAGTCGTATTACCTGAACCCGGTGGCGGACACGAACGGCCCGATCGCTCCCGGCCAGTCCCGCCTGCGTACGGCAACCTTCCGGCTGCCCGACGGACCGGCCGGCACCGGCAGCATCGACGTGGCACTCTTTCTTGATTCGGGCAACCGGGTGTTCGAGTTCCGCGAAACCGTGGATGCCGAGGCGAACAACACCACCAACCTGACCCGCAGTTCGACCGTCGCGCTTTACCCGGATCTCGCCATCAGCAACGTCACCGCGCCGCCCACCGGTCTGCCTGGTCAGACGCTGCAGGTGAGCTGGACGGTGACCAACGGCGGCAGTGCCGGCACGCCGGCCGCCTGGACCGATCAGGTGTACCTGGTCGACGACACCAATCCCAACGCGCCGCAGTTGATCGGCACGTTCAACTTCGCCGGCACGCTCGGTGTCGGTCAGTCGAGCAACGTCACCCAGACCGTGACGCTGCCGTACTTCACCGTCGGCACCCGGCGCCTTGCCGTTCGTGCGAACTCGGGCCCGGCGTTCTACGAGCCCAGCCTGGCGAACAACTTTGCGACGGCGGCCGCCACGATCTCGCTTTCGCCGCGTCTCGAGTTCACGTTGAACCGGACGAGCATTCCGGAGAACGGCGGCAGCGTCGTGGCCACCGTGTTGCGCAATGCGAACACCACCAGCGATCTGACGGTCAGTCTCGCCAACTCCGACACCAACAGCCTGCTGGTGCCGACTCAGGCGGTGATCCCGGCCGGGCAGACATTCGCGAATGTCACGCTCACAGTGCTGAACAACAGCCGGGTGGACGGCAATCGCACGGTCAACGTCACCGCCTCGGGCGCCGGCTACGCCGACGCCGCGGCCAGCCTCCTCGTGCAGGACGACGACCTGCCGACGCTCACGCTCCAGATGTCGCCGGGTCAGTTGATGGAGGACGCGGGACCGGGCGCGGCGATGGGTTACCTCACCCGCAACACGCCAACCAACGTGGCGTTGACGGTGAACCTGGTGAGCGACGCGCCGACGCGCTTGCTGCCACCGGCCTCGGTTACCATTCCCGTGGGGCAGTGGTCGTTTGCGTTCGATATCGCCGCTCCGGTGAACACCACCATCGAGGGCGCGCGCGACGTCCGCGTGCAGGCGACAGCACAGGGCTTCACCACCGGCAGCGCGATTGTGAACGTCCTCGACAACGACGCCCCCACGCTCGACCTCACGGTGGCGGCCGCCGCGATTGTCGAGGGCGCGGAGAGTCCGGCGACCTCCGGTCTGCTCACGCGGCAACCGCCATTGAACAGTCCATTGAGCGTCGTACTGGGCCAGAGCCTGCCCGGCCTGCTGTTGCTCCCGCCGGAACTGAACTTCGCCGCCGGCCAGTCCCAGCTTCCGTTCAACATCAGTGTCAGCGATGACCTGCTGGTCAACGGCACCCGCACGAACGAACTGATCGCCCGCATTCGCGGCGTCACCGGCGTGCCGATCACGAACGGCCAGGCGACCGCAACCCTGGTGGTGTTCGACAACGACGGCCCGTCGCTCACGCTCACGCTCGCCAGCGACGTCGTCAGTGAAACCGGTTCGGTCAACGGCACGGTCAGCCGCAACACCGGCACTGGTGGCGCGCTCACGGTCAACCTCGCGAGCAGCGACCCCGGCGAGGCGGTGCCCGCGTCGCCGACCGTCGTGATCCCGAACGGCGCGACCTCGGCGGCATTCACCGTGAACGGCGTGGTGGACGGACAGAACGACGGCATCCAGCCCGTGATCCTCACGGCGACGGCGGCCGGGTTCAACAGCGCCACCGCGCGGTTGAACGTCTCGGACGTGGACCTGCCGGACCTTGCCGTGGGCGACATCATCGTACCGTCGTCCGGCCAGATCGACGCGAGGGCGAACGTCACGTTCACCGTCTCGAACTCCGGTCCGGTGCCCGCCTCCGGCACGTGGGTTGACCGCATCTTCATCTCTTCGGACAACCAGCTCGGCGGCGACATATTGGCCGGCGCGCACACGAACACGGCACCGCTGGCCAGTGGTTCGGCCTACGTCCGCACCGTGTCCATCACGTTGCCGGCGGATCCGGGGCTCTATCACATCATCGTGGTGACGGACGCCGACAACCAGGTCGTCGAGGGCAGCGAACGGAACAACGTCATTTCCATCGCCCAGATCGACGTGCAACCGAACTACCGCGCCACGGTGGAAACGGCGATCGTCACCGCGCCGTGCGGCACATTGGTGCCGATCACCGGCCGGGCGTATTACCCGGAGGACAACTCGCCGGCCATCCTGAAGCCGGTGCTGGTCCGCATCCTCAACGGCGGCACGCGCCGGACCTACTCGGTCTTCTCGGACATCGACGGCACGTTCCGGCTGAACTTCACGCCGATCCCGACCGAGACGGGCGACTACCAACTCGCGGCCGATCATCCGCGGGTTTACCAGGACACGCCGCAGGACAGCTTCACGCTGCTGGGCTTCGGGCTCTCGGCGGAATACGCGTCGATGACGATCGTGCCCGAGACGCCGATCAGCGGGCAGATCACGCTGCGCAATGCGACCGGCACGACGCTCACCGGCCTGTTGTCCGCCGCAACCAACGCGCCGGCCGCGCTTGGACTCACGCTCAACGTGCCGGCGACGTTGCCCGGTCACGGCGAGGTCACGCTCGACTGGTCGATGAACACGACGATCACAAACGCGGCCCGCGTGGTGTTCCCGGTGGTGATCTCGTCGGCCGAGGGCTGTCAGCGACAGGTGTTGTTCACCGTCCAGATCGCGCCATTGCGCCCGCAACTCGTGGCCGAGCCGGCCTTCCTCAATCGCGGCATGGTGCGCGGCGAGCAGTCGCTTGTGCCCTTCACCCTGCGCAACATCGGGGGCGTACCGACCGGTCCGTTGGACGTGCTGTTGCCGCCGTCGGAATGGCTGAAGCTCGCGGGCACGAACCGTTTGAACTCCCTCGAACCGGGTGCCAGCACGGTGGTGAATCTGTTGCTCGAACCAGCTTCGGATCTGCCGCTCATCATCCATGGCGGCAACCTCGCGATCAACGGCGCCAACACGTCGCTTGCGGTGCCGTTCCAGTTCCGCGCGATGTCCACTGCCCAGGGTGATCTCAAGATCACGGTCACCGACGACTACACCTATTACGTCGAGGGCAATCCGAAGGTCACCAACGCCGTGGTCACGCTCACCGACCCCTTCACCGGTCAGGTGGTGACCAACATGACCACCGACACCGCCGGCGAAGCGCGGTTCGTCGGACTCGTTGAAGGTCCGTACACGGTGGATGTCAGCGCGCCGAAGCGGAACACCTTCCGGGGCACGGCCACCATCCAGCCCGGCGCGGAGACGGTGCTCGAAGCCTTCCTCATCCGCCAGACCGTCACCTACCGGTGGTCGGTGGTGCCGGTCGAGATCGAGGACCGTTACAAGATCGTGCTCGAGTCGGTGTTCGAGACCGAAGTGCCGGTGCCGAACGTGATCATTGAGGAGCCGCACATCATGCCGCTGGTCTTCGAGGGCGAGACGAACCAGTTCGAGTTGAAGATCCGGAACGTCGGCCTGATCGCCGCCGAGAACGTGACGATCAACGTGCCGTACGACGCGACCTACGTGATCCAGCCGCTGGTCACGAACATCGGGACGCTGCCCGCGATGAGCTCCCTGTCGATCCCGGTGTTGATCCATGAGCGGAGCACGACCGCGTCTCTGCTGCGGCTGGCCTCGCTGAATCCGCGATTGAACGGCGGCGACTGCGGCATCGACACCCTGCCGTGTCTGCCGAAGATCCCGTTGGGGGTACACTATTACTACACGTGCGGTCCGAACGGCGTTTACCAGCAACGTTCGGCCGACCTCTCGCCGATCTGCGTGGCGAAGGATATCAAGGAATGTGTGGAAAAAACCCTGCAGTCGGCCGCCTCGTTGAATGCCTTCCGCAACGGCGGCAACGCGGCAAACTTCGCGTGTGACCTGGCCAAGGCGATCCTCCAATGCGGCGGCGTGAACCTGACGCCCTGCCAGAACGCCGCGTTCTCGATTGCCTGCGGGGCCGCCACGGGCGGCCTCGGTGGAGCGGCCAGCAACGGGCTCGGGCCGACGCTCAGTTGCATCTGCGATCTTGCGAAAGACTTCAGTGTCGGCATTCCTTCCTCACCGCCGAACTACGGCACGGTCAACTACGTCAACGGCAGCCTCTTTGGCTCGCATCCGAGCGGCTTCAACGGCTACCCCTATTCGGTCGGCTGGTACATCGGCCCCGGCAATTGCGCGTCGCCGGCGCCCAACAGTTTCACCGGCGGCTCCACGCCCCTGCCGCGCCTGATGAACGACGGCGTCTGCGCCCGGGTGCGGTTGCAGATCGACCAGGAGGCGGTCATGACACGCGTCGCGTTCAAGGGCTCGCTCGAGATCGAGAACTCCGGCACTGACGCCATCACCGGCATCCGCGTGGACCTCGACGTCCGCGACGCGAACGACCATCCGGCGGGCGACCGTTTCGTGGTCCGGCCGCCGGTCGTCACCGACATGGGCGCGGTGGACGGCTCGGGTGTGGTCGGTGCGCTGGGCACCGGTTCGGCCGAATACCTGTTCATCCCCACCCGTGACGCGGCTCCGACCGCACCCCGCGTCTATCGCATTGGCGGCTCGTTTCGCTACCTCGAGAACGGCCAGGAGGTCGTGGTCCCGCTGCTCTCCTCGACCATCACCGTCTATCCCGAGGCGCGGCTGCAGTTGCACTACTTCCAGGCACGCGAGGTTTATTCGGATGATCCCTTCACCGAGGAAGTCGAACCCGCCGAGCCGTTTGCGTTGGGCATCATCGCCCGTAACGTCGGCGCCGGCGCGGCGCGGAACTTCCGTATCACCTCGGCCCAGCCGAAGATCATCGAGAACAGCAAGGGCCTGCTGATCGACTTCAAGATCATCGGCAGCCAGGTCGGCACGAACGCCGCCGAGCCGAGCCTCACGGTGAATCTCGGCAACATCCCCGCCGGCCAGTCGCAGGTCGCCCAATGGCTGCTGACCTCGACGCTCCAGGGCAAGTTCATCGAGTACAAGGCGACGTTCGAGCACGTGGACAACTTTGGTTCGACCAACCTGTCGCTCATCGACTCGGTCGAAATCCATGAGTTGATCAAGGCCGTGCTGGCGGATCGACCCGGCGACGATTTTGCGCCGGATTTCCTCGCGAACGATATCCCGGATCCCGACAGCCTGCCCGACATCCTGCATCTGAGCGACGGCTCGACCGCGCTGGTGCATGCGCTGACCAACGGCGTCTTCTCCAACCAGATTGGCTCCGGTGCGCGCCAGGCGACGCTTACCTTCGCCCCGCAGGCCGGCTGGCAATACCTCCGCCTGCCGAACCCGGGCGCGGGCTGGCAATTGTTCCGCGTGGTCCGCTCCGACAACAAGGTCCTGAAGGTCGGCACCAACGTGTGGACCACCGACCGCACCTTCCCGACCGCGACCTACGGCACCATCCGCGAGCATCGCTTCCACCTGCTCGACCACGATTCGACCGGCAGCTACACGGTCTTTTACCGGCCGGTGGACACCGCGCCGCCGGTGCTCGTCTCGGTTGGGCCGGTCACGCCATCCTTCCAGACCGCGGCGGTGACTTCGGTCGAAGTGCTGTTCAACGAAGAAATGGATCTCGCGACCTTCACGCCTGCGGATGTCACGCTCTCGCTCAATGGTGGCGGGAACCTGATCAACGGCGGCGTCACGATCACCCAGCTCGCCACGAACCGCTTCGCCATCGGCAACCTCGCGGCGCTCACCGGAGCGGACGGCAATTATGAACTGTCCGTGAACGCCGCCGGCATCGAAGACTTCGGCGGCAACGTCGGCTCGGGCATGGTGGCTACGAGCTGGGCCAAGGGCTCGGTCGCTCCGGTCCTCACCGCGCTGGGACCGGTGTTGCCCAATCCGCGCAACCTGCCGGTGGATTCGCTGGAACTTGCCTTCTCCCGCGCGATGAATCCGGCCACCATCAGCCGTGACGACCTGGTGCTCACCCGCAACGGTGGCGCCAGCCTGATCACGTCCGCCGTGCAGGTGCTGCAGACCGACACGAATCGTTTCGTCATCAGCGGTCTCGACACACTCACGCAACTGGCCGGAAACTACGTTCTTACCGTGAACGCGGCCGGCACGACGGACGCCGAAGGTATCGCCGGCACCGGCAGCCGTTCGACCACCTGGAGCATGGTCACGACCGGACCCCGCATTGCGTCGCTTGAACAGCCGGCGACCAATCCCCGGAACATCGTGGTCGCCAGCCTCGACGTCACTTTCGAGGCGCCGATCAATCCGGGCAGTTTCACCTGGCAGGATATCGCCCTGACGCGCAATGGCGGCCCGAACCTGCTCACCAGCGCGGTCACCGTCCAGCAGGTGTCGCCCACCGTGTACCGCATCGCCAATTTCAACTGGGTGATCGGCCAGGAGGGCGAATACCGCTTCACGGTCACTGCCACCGGGATTCTGGATGCCGCCGGCAATGGCGGCACCGGTTCGGCCTCCGTATCGTGGAAGATGGACACCACCCGGCCGGGCGCCGCCTCGGCACTGGCGTTGACTCCCGATCTCGGCGAGTCCACAACCGATCGCCTGATTAACACGCTCGCGCCCACGCTCACCGGTTCTTTGCCCGAGACCAACCTCACCGTCCGCGTAAAGAATCTGACGACGGGTCTCGATCTCGGTCCGGCCACGGTAACCGGTCAGAGCTTCAGCAAACTCCTTTCGCTGGCGACGGCGGGCGCTCATCAGCTCGAAGTGCGCACGGTTGATGCCGCGGGCAACACCTCGTTCCCCGACGTGCAGCTCGACCTGTTTGTGGACCTCACGCAACCGTCGGCCACCATGGTGCCGGTCGTGCCCAACGTCCGCAACACCGCGGTGCCTTCGGTCACCGTCACCTTCTCCGAGGCGATTCACGCGGCGAGCTTCACCCGCGACGACCTCACGTTGACCCGCCAGGGCGGCGCCAACCTGATCAACGCCGGTGTCAACGTTGCCAACGTCGTTTCCAACCAATGGCAGATCAGCGGCCTGACGGCGCTCACCGATCTCCCCGGTGCCTACGTGCTTTCGTTGAACTTGGCCGGCATCACTGATCGCGCCGGCAACGCCGGCACCAACTCCGTCTCGGCCGGCTGGTCCCGCACCGGCGCCAACCAGCCGCCCACGCTCGCATTCATCGCCGATCGCAATGCCAAGGTTGGCGAACTGATCACTTTCACCAACGTCGCCAGCGATCCCGACGTCGGACAGCGGCTGACCTTCAGCCTGAACGTCGATGCGCCGGCGAACGCGCGGCTCGTCGCCACCAACGGCGCATTCTCGTGGACGCCCACGCGCAGCCAGTCGCCGGGCCTGTACCCGATCATCGTCACCGTCACCGACGACGGCGTGCCGCCGGCCAGCGCCGCGCGGACGTTCGTCGTGGCGGTCGAGGACTACACCGAAACCCGGCTGGGAGAGACCGTGCTGCTCGCCGGTGAAAACGGGGCGTTGAACCTCACCCTCATCTCGACCGCCGGCCTGACGAACCTCGTCACGGAAGTCGCCGTACCGACCAACCGGATTGGCGCGCCGCAGCTCGGCGGGTTGAGCGCGCTGGTGGGCGCCTCGAGCATCCAGGAATTGGGCGACGGCCGGTTCCGCGTGAGCGTGACCAGTCAGCCGGGACAATCGATCCGCGGTTCGAACGTGCTGGGCCAGCTCCAATTCACCACCGAACCCACGCAGAACTCCGCCTTCATCAAGGTGCCGCTGAGCAACGTCGCCGCCCGCCAGCCCGACGGCTCCGTGGTGGGCACGACATTTGTGCGCGACGGCCGGGTGGTGATGATTGGCGGGCAACCCTTGCTGGAAACCGTGCGCACGACGGATAACTCCCGCTTCCTCCGCCTGTTCGCCCGCCCCGGCGACGCGCATGACCTGCAATTCGCGCCTGCTGTCACCGGTCCGTGGAGCGACGTGGAACGTCTGCGCTTCAGCGGCCGTGAGTTGTCGTTCGCCCCGCTGAACACGACCGGTAGCACATTCTACCGCCTCGCCTCCGTAGATACCTCGCTGCCGTTCTTCGAGATCCTGTCGGCCGACAGCGCGGGCATGGACGTCGTGTTCTACGCAGATCGCGGCCTGACCTACGACCTGCAAACCTCCAGCAACCTGAACCTCCCCTGGACCACGCAGCTCACACAACCGATGAACAACCAGTTCCACGAACTGCGCCTCACCGTGCCCGCAAACGAGAACCGCTTTCTCCGCGCCCGGTCGCAATAAGCTATAGCACCAACCTGCCGGCAAAGTGGCTTGCCTCGTTACGTTGGGTGGCCAGGACGCAGAAGCGCACAGTCTTAAGTGAAGCGGTCCTATAGACGCTCACTTTGCCCCAGTTGTTCCTCGATTGCTGCGGCTATCGCGGCCACCAGTTGGCGGACCTGCTTCGGCGTCGTGCAGTAGGGAGGCATCAGCACGACCATGCTGCCGATCGGGCGAGTGAGCACGCCGCGCTTCGCCAGCGCTTCGCAGACGCGAATACCGGCGCGTTCGGCGAGGGCGAAGGGCTTTCTCGTGCGCCAGTCCTTCACCAGTTCGATGCCGGCGACCAACCCGGTTTGCCGGATGTCGCCGACCTGCGGGAGCGACCAGAGCGCTTTCAGCTCTTCGCGGAGATTGTGCTCCAGTTGCGCGCGTTGCTGGAGGGAAGCCGCGCTTTGCAGCAGCTCCAGACTCGCCAGGCCGGCGGCCGCACCGAGCTGGTTGCCGGTGTAACTGTGACCGTGGAAGAAGGTCTTGAACTCCTCGTAGTCGCCGAGAAAGGCATCGAAGACCGCCTGCGTCGTCAGCGTGGCGGCCAGCGGCAGGTAGCCGCCGGTGAGACCTTTGGCGAGACAAAGGAAGTCCGGCTGCACGCCTTCGAGGTGCGAGGCGAACAAGGGTTTCGGGTTTCGGGTTTCGGGTTTCGGGTCGTGAGTGACAGCCCTGCCGAAGCCGGTCATGACTTCGTCCGCGATCAGGAGCGCGCCGTGGCCACGGGTGATTTCCGCGACGCGGCTCAACCAACCCGCCGGTTGCGGGATCAGTCCCGCCGCGCCTTGCATCAACGGTTCGAACACGAAGGCGGCGTGCGGTTCGCCGCGTTTCGCCTGTCGGGCGCACGCCTGCTCAACTTTGCCAACACACTCCCAGTTGCACTTGCGGTAGTCGCGGGCGTCGGCCCGTTCCGGCTTCGCGCGGTTGAACGGACAACGGTAACAATACGGAGCCATCACGCGGTCGGTCTTGAACAGCATTCCGCCGTAGGCTTTATGGAACAGATCAATGTGCCCGAGGCTGACCGCGCCGATGGTGTCACCGTGATAGGCGCCCTCCAGGGAGAGAAAGCGCGGTTTCGACTTCGGCCCGCGGGTACGGCGGGTGAATTCGTAGGCCAGCTTGAGCGCGACCTCGAGCGCGGTGGAGCCGTCGTCGGAGTAGAAGACTTTGGAAAGTTTCGAGTTTCGAGTTTCGAGTTTCGAGTTGGGCACCGCAGCGCCGCCAAGCGGTAGGGCGAGGCTCCTGCCGAGTGTTGCAACAGATCTAGTTTGGGCTCCGCGGGAGCGTCGCCCTACCAACCAGGTAGGATTCGCGGATTTCACTAATTCCGCCGCCAGCAAACTGGCCGGTTCATTCGCCAGACCGAGTGCGGAGCTGTGGGCGACCTTGCCGAGTTGTCGTTTGATCGCCGCATTGATCTTCGGGTGATTATGGCCGTGCAGGTTGGTCCAGATTGAGGAATTGCCGTCGAGGTAGCGCCGGCCGTGCTGATCTTCCAGGATCGCCCCCTTGCCGCGCATGATCACGATCGGTTCGCGGCGCAGCCAGTCGCGCATCTGCGTGAACGGATGCCACACATGCGTGTGGTCGAGCTGGGCGAGCGAGTGGAGGGGCATTCTTGATCTGTAATTTACGATTTACGATTTACGATTTTATTCAGCGCGGCGGCGAGCAGATCAATTTCTTCGACAGTGTTATCCGCCGTGACAGTCAGGCGTAATCGGGCGCTGCCGCGCGCCACGGTGGGGTAACGGATCGCGGGAATGAAGAAGCCGCGCTCGCGCAGGGTATCGGCCAGACGGACGGCTTCCTGTTCATCGCCAATGATCAGCGGAATGATCGGGCTGGAAGCGGGACGGGCACTTTGCCCTTCCCGGGGGGGCAGGCTGTCCCTCACACGTTGGGCTTGGGTGGTGCGTTCCCAGACGCGGTGGCGGCGCTCCGCACCTTCGGCCGATTGGATCAATTCCACACCAGCCCGTGCGGCGGCGGCGGACGCGGGCACGGGCGCGGTTGAGAAGATGAAGCTGCGCGCCGAATTGATGAGGAAATCGATCAACGTCCGCGAGCCGCAGATGAAACCACCCGCCGCACCCACGGCCTTGCCCAGCGTGCCCATTTGAATCTCCACGCGGCCGGACAAACCAAGTTGCCCGATCAACCCGCTGCGCCGTTCACCAAACAAACCGGTGGCGTGCGCCTCATCGACCAGCAGCCAGGCACCGTAAAGATCCTTGAGTTCGACGATTTGCTGGAGCGGTGCGAGGTCGCCGTCCATCGAGAAGACGGACTCGGTGATGACGAGGCAGCGTGAGGCGTGATCCGGGTTGCGTGCGCGGGTCCAATTCAAGATACGTTCCAGGTCGGCGAGATCGTTGTGTTTGCAGACACGGAGCTTCGCGCCGCTGAGACGCGCCGCATCGACGAGGCAGGCGT
Organism: uncultured Verrucomicrobiota bacterium; assembly: GCA_964463815.1. Lineage (GTDB taxonomy): Bacteria > Verrucomicrobiota > Verrucomicrobiia > Limisphaerales > RI-55 > RI-55. The sequence continues at coordinate 32,009 of CAYXDZ010000002.1, forward strand.
GGACGCGCTTATCGAGGACGATGACGTCATCCTTGCCAAGGAGTGCCGGAATCGTACCGAGCGCCGCCGTGTAACCGGTCGAGAAGGTCAGACAAGCTTCCGCGCCCTTGAAGGCCGCCAGCGCTGCTTCCAGTTCGTGAAATGGTTTCAGCGAGCCGCAGATCAACCGCGACGCGCCCGCGCCCGCGCCGAAGTCATGAACCGCCCGCACAGCGGCCTCCTTGAGCGCGGGATGGCCGGCCAGACCGAGGTAATCGTTGGAGGAGAAGTTGACCAACTCGCGGCCTGCGAAACGGATGCGGGCGCCCTGTGGAGAATTGATCTCGCGCAGACGGCGGTGCAGGCCGGCGGCGTGGATTTCCCGCAGGGCAGCGTTGAGATGATTCTCCCACTCGCTCATCGGCGGCGTTTCAGGTTGCGCAGCACCGCGCGCAGCACCGGCAGTTGCGCCAGGTCCTTGTCCCGGCCGATGAATTCCTTGGCCGCGATAATGCGCTCCAGTGGTAGCACGGGAATGCGAACCCCCTGCCAGTCCAGCCACACGGCGTTGCGCAACTGGGTGCGGAACGATTTCAATCTGTGTGGTTCATACACGAAATCGACCGACAGTCCATTGAGGGCGACGGCCTGATTGGAGAACAATTCCCCACCCAGCTTGTGCGCCACATTGATCACGCGGATGTATTGACGCGGGGGCGGGTTGATCCAGATGTCGTAATCCAGCGTGCTGCCGGGAGCACCCTGCAGGATGGCGGCGCTCATCCCGATGATCAGGAACGGAATTTTTTCAGCCTGGAGCGCGCGGAAGAGGGGAGTGAGCGGATGAACCGTTCGTTCAGCAGCCAGCGCTCGAAGGGGGACGCGGCCAGGGTGCGCGCGAACAGCCACCGCTCCTGCTCGCTGAGCAGCGGGTCTTTTGCGAGCCGGCGGTGCCACTTTTGAATCTCGTCGCGCACGACCGGAGGGTGCCTTTTTTTTTGCCATCGTCGAGGCCAATTAAGTCCACGCGCCGATGCGGCTGTCGAGTTGGAAGACCTGCCCGGAAACGTTCTTCATCCCGGCCAGATGCACCACAAATGCCGCGACTTCCTCCGGCGTCGTCGAACGGCCGAGCGCGTTGCCCCCGGCCAGCAATCTCCGCTGCTCGGGCGTCAGGTGAGCGGTCATCGACGTTTCGAGCAAACCCGGGAAAATCGCGTTGACCCGGACGTTTCGCCGGCCGGCCTCCTTGGCGAGCGATTGCGTGAGACCGACCAATCCGGCCTTGGCGGCAACGTAGTTGGCCTGACCCGCGTGCCCGTTCTTGGCGGCGAAGCTGGAAATGTTGATGATGTGGCCGTCGCGTTGGTCGAACATCATCGGTTGCAACACCGCCTGGGAGCAGAGGAACGCGCCCTTCAAGTTCACATCGAGCACGCGCTGCCAATCTTCCATGGTGAGGCCGACAATCGTTCCATCAGCAGTGAGAGCGGCGTTGTTGATCAGCACATCGATCCGGCCCCAGGCAGCGAGCACTTCGGCGACAGCGGACTTCACCTGCGCGGCGCTGGTCACATCGAGTTTCAAGGGCAGCAACGATTCAGTGCGTTGATACGCTTCGGCGCGATGTTGCCCAGCGGCAACCCGCCAACCGGCCGCGAGAAAAGCGCCGGTCAGGGCGCGCCCCAGGCCGCCGGCCGCGCCGGTGATCAGAACGATGCGTGAAGTGGGATGATCCATGAAGTCATTCAACCAGTTTGATCGCCCGCAGAAACTGCCGGTCACCGACGGGGTCGATCGGCACACTGACCCGGCCATCAGCAGTCATGAAGTCGCCGACGGGCGACCAATCGCTGAAATCTGTGGATTGTTCGAGGCGATAGCGGCGCCCCGGAAAACCGCGCAACTCCAGCTCGTAGGCAAGCGGGTCAGCCAGCGGCTGCAGGTGGAGTTCGGCGGGAAGGTTTACGGACAATTCCGCCGCACCGATGTCGAAATGTCCGTTTTGCCAGCGGGCGGCTTCGTCGTTGTCGAGCCAGCCGCCGAGTCCGGCCAGCGGATGCGCGGCGTCGATCAGCGGGCTGGTGGTGGCGAGTGTGAAATCACCGGTCGCGGGCCGGCGGAACTCCGGATCAAGCTGGAGATCACGCAGGCCGGGCGCGAGCCCGAGGTAGTCGCCATTCGCGTTACCAAAGACATTGTTCGCGAGCAGGAAGGGCGAACCGGTTGGCGATTGTTCGATGCCGGCGTCGTTGAACGAGACGATGTTGTTAGCAATCTGCGCCGCCGTCCCGGCCTCCAGGTGGATCGCCGAACCAATCACCTGATTCCCGGCCGAGTTGTTGGCGATGGTGTTGTTGACAATGACCGGGCTCGGCGTCGGTGATTCAATCACCGGCAGACCCAGCCGGTCTTTGCGGAATTCTTCGATCCAGCGCCGGTCGTTCTGCGGGAGCATCAGGGGGTGGCTGAAGTCCGACCAGAAAGGACTGATCTGCGCCTGGCCACCGCCGTAGTAGATTGTTTGCCACGGCGTGCCGCGATGAATGCGATCAAACCAGTCGTGGCTCAGGATGGCTCCATTCGAGAATTGCCAGGCATCCGGGTGAGTGATCAGCGGATCGCGGTACGCTTCATTGGTGGAGATTGGCTCGTCCCGTTCAAACCACGGAGTGTAGCGGCGGTTCATCTGACCGATGGTAGTCAAACGCGGCGTCGGAAATACCCCACCCCCACCTGGAAGCACCAAAATATCAAGAGCACCGAGCGGCGAAGAGATGTCAGCGACCGTGAAGTGAACGAGCGGATCATTCACTTCGTAGGTTCGTTTGATTTCCAAGCGGCGGGCGGGAGTAAATGGCGCTTCGGCAAGCAGGCCATTGGGAGAAATCGGATTGTTCCGACCGGGAAAAAACGAAGGTGGCAAACCTTCCATGAATCGGCGGAAAGCGTCGATCGCCAATGCCCTTTCCTGAGAGGTATGGCTGCGCGCGGAGTAATTTCTCCAAATGACCTCGGAGACACTCATGTAGCCCATTGAGACCAACAGTTGATTCCAAGCGCCCATCGTTGGAACTGTAAAAATAGCAGTGTCATCCACTCGCTGCATGTTCCAGAATTGGCTCCCCACGGAGTCCCGGCCCGATTGATCCGAGAGGGTCATCGCGTCGATCAAGTTGGTGCTCCAGATCATCCGGTCGAGGTTCACGTAGTCGATGATACGACTCCCATCCAGCACCACGTAGCGCAGGCGGTTGGTGATGGCGAGCGTCCAGTCGGGAATGTGGAACTGGTTGGGCGTCGGCGTAGCGAGTGAAAAAAAGTGGTTCGTCGGGGCTGGCACAAACCGCGGATTCTGCGTCGGGCGCCAGACCGAATTCGACAGAAACAAATAGTTGGTCATCAGCGGCACTTGAAACTGGCGGCCGTCCCAAGTCGCAGGCGGAATGACAAGCGATGCCGAGTAGTTGGTTGAGATGGGCCGGCTTCCCGGTCCCGACAATGGCGGCCAAATCTGAAACTCCGAAGTGCTGACTTGGTTTGTCCCCAGCACCGCCATGTCGAAGTCCACTTCCACGGCGAGTGTCAGTGGACGCGGGTACGCGCTTTGATACGAATTCCAAGCCTCCACCGCAAAGACGTTGGTGATGCCAAGGATGTAGAATTCATTGGTCTCGTTGGGGAGGGAATGGACGTTGGGGCGGCGCAGTTGCACAAGGCGCACCAAATCAATCGAGGTTTCTACGGCCAGTTCGTTGAAGTTCGGCAACCCCTTCTTCGCGCCGAGCACCAGCGGCAGGCCAAACGTCAGGGGTTGCGTCACCGAGGGGTCGGGATGCGTGGGAATCTGCTCGAGCACACCGGGGTCGCGGAGATCCCAGTAGTTGCTTTTCTGCACGAACGACTCCGCTTTAACTCCGTCCGGCACTACTTCATCATGCAACTGATGACCCGCGAGGTAGATGTTGGTCTGGCCGGCCACCACTTCGCGCCGCAGGAACGGTCGGAAAACGGTCGGGAAGAAAGGATATACGTCCCCACTATTGGTCGTCGCATCCACCAAATTCGCCGCCACCTGGAGCACGCGATGCGCGGCCGCGTCGTAGTCGTTCGTGGGCCAGACAAGAATGTTGGTGTGCGTGATCAACCGCCCATCCGAGCCAATACGGCCGTCCGTGGCGAAGAGGCGACCGGCAACCTGTCGGAACATCGCCAGCGGGTCCATCGGCTGCAACGTCGCGGTGCGTTCGATGAAGATTGCGCTGCCGCCGAGCGGCCCATCAACGCGATTGGAAACGATGGTGTTGTTGGCGATCACCGGCGAGCCGCCGCGAACGTGAATGGCGGACCCGTAGTTTGCCGGATTGAATTCCAACCGAAAACCATCGAGCCGGGTTTGCGCATCGGCCGTGGGCGGGAAGACTATCAAGGGCAGGCGCGGAGAATGATAGGCTGCCGACCATTTCCCCTGTATCCCCGAAATCACGGTTCGATGAGTTGTGGGATCACGCTTATTCCGAGCCTGTTCATGCCCGGCAAAACCGCCATAGACCGCCACGCCGGCGGGAATCTCGACTGACGAGGTTTTTTCGAGTGAAGGCAGGGAAACAGTTCTGAATGGCTGATAAGTCCCCGCAGCGACCCAAAGTCCATCGCCAGCTTGGGCGGCCGCCAGCCCACCTGCCAAGGTGGCGTACGCCGTTTCCCAGGTGAGGCCATCCGGCGGTTGGTTGGTCTGACGCGAATCGACACGAATCGTTGCCGCGCCTCCCAACCCCGCGAACAACGCCAAAACGGCCACCACCAGGGGGAAACCCTTCCTGCTGGTGTGCATCAGGCTGCCTGCCCCCCGTAATTCTCCATGGGGTCTGTCTTCCACGGGCGGCAGCTTGCCGGCTGGGCTTCAGCCCAGCAAGACGGCAGTTCGCACAGGGTGCGATCAGAAGTGGCGGTCAGGAAAGTTGTGGAGGTGAGTCATTTTGGCC
>CAYXDZ010000003.1:0-31296 GCA_964463815.1 uncultured Verrucomicrobiota bacterium
CCATTTCGCGGAAATCAGGCACCGTGGTGGCCGGCAGCGTCCGGGCGGTGAGCAACGGCTGCGCGGTTTGTTGCGCCCGCTTCATCGGGCTGCAGTACACCGCGTCTAGTTCGATCGCTTCAAAATAATCGGCCACGGCCACGGCCTGGGTCTGACCGTGGGGCGACAGGTTCATGTCGATTCGGCCGCCGAAAATGCGGTGATACGATTCCTCCACTTCACCGTGGCGGACGAGATACAGGCGTGTTGCCGGGGGTTGCATGGTGCTGGAATCAACCTCTCGCCACGGCTTGTTGTTGCAGCTCCAGCAAAGCGCGGATGCCTTCGGCTCCAAGCCCCAGCATGGCCGTCAGTTCGGCCTGGCTAAAGGTGGTTTCCTCGCCCGTGCCCTGCACCTCGATGAATTTTCCCTCGGCATTCATCACCAGATTCATGTCCACCGCCGCGCCAACATCCTCCGTGTAACAAAGATCCAGCAGCGGCCGGCCCTCGACGATGCCCACGCTGACGGCCGCGACCGCCGGTTCCAAGGGCGATTCCGTCAGCTTGCCATCGCCGATCAGCTTTTGAATCGCCAGCGCCAGCGCGACCCACGCTCCCGTGATAGCCGCCGTTCGAGTGCCGCCATCCGCCTGCAATACGTCGCAGTCAACCCAGAGCGTCCGTGAGCCGAGCTTCTCCAGGTTGATCGCCGCCCGCAGCGAACGCCCGATCAGGCGCTGAATTTCCTGCGAACGCCCATCGATCTTGCCCTTGTTGATGTCCCGTTGCTTCCGCTGCAGAGTGGAGTAGGGGAGCATCGAATACTCCGCCGTGATCCAGCCGCCGACCACGCCCTGGTCCTTCATCCAGCGCGGCACGGTTTCTTCGACCATCACGCCACAGATGACCCGGGTGTCACCCCACTCGATCAGTGTCGAGCCGGTCGCGTGCGGGGCAATGCCGTTTTGAAAGGTGATCTTGCGAAGCTGGTCCGGCTGACGACCGTCGGCTCGAGGGTTGGTTGATGCGGGTGTTTGACTCATGCGGCGGGCAGGATAGGAAGGCGTCTCCCGGCCAGCAATGTCGGAATCACAGAAGTGCTCGTGACATCGAACTCCCTGCCGATCGGCGCAGATAACCGGCCTCGTTCGGCTCCTCGTCTGTGGCGTAATTCCTCGGATTGATTACGAGCACGACAGCGAGGCCGAGTGAAACGCCGGGGGCCGCCGGCGAAACGCTTGGCAGCACATTGGGCTGGCAGGGCTGGGGCAACCGGCGGTTGACGTTTGCGGCCAACCGGTTGACCGTCCCGGCGCCCACTTACCAGGCCCCGGTTCCAGGCTGTTCAAACGCATTTGGGGTCGGCGATATGCGGTCCTTTTCCACATTGTCCGGCAGCCCGCGCTTGACACCAGCACGGTTACTCTCTATCTCCCGCAGCAGCTTGCAGCCTCCACGGTTCGTTGACATCGCCGATGTCCCCGGTGGCTGGGGCATTTCGAGGCACGGAGTTTACCAGAGCCTCCCGTCGCGCGAGCCGCGACACATTCTCCTCCAATCCGGCGGGCCGAGACATGTAACACTTGCCGGAATCACATCACATAATGCATCCGAATCAATCGTCCGGGCAGCGGCGCAGGTCGCGGTTTCGTCCGCGGCGCAACCGTAACCGACCGCCCGGCGGCCAGCCCCGTCCGGGACAGCCTCATCAAGCCCGCGGTTTTCAGCAACCCCACTCGTCGCCGCGGGCGGTCCTGCCGGTGGCGGAGCCCGTGCCGCTGGAGGTGTTTCAGCAGGAGGGCAACGTCTTTGGCAAATTGTTGCCGGAGTTGCAACGGGCCTTAAGCGAATCTGGTTACGCGCGGCCAACTCCCGTTCAGGCCCAGTGCATTCCGCATTTGCTCGAAGGCCGGGATCTGCTCGGCAGCGCACAGACGGGCACGGGCAAGACGGCGGCGTTCACGCTGCCGTTGCTCCAGTACCTCCATGAACACCCGCTGCCGCCGGTGGCGCGGCAACCCCGCGTCCTTATTCTGGCCCCCACGCGCGAACTGGCCGCGCAGATCGGCGACAGCATCGCCACCTACGCCCGGCACCTCAACCTGACGCACACGGTCATCTTTGGCGGCGTGGGCCAGCATCCGCAGGAGAAGGCGATGAACCAGGGGGTGGATCTGCTTGTCGCGACACCCGGTCGGCTGCTCGACTTAATGAACCAGGGCATCGTCGAGTTCGACGGCATCGAGGCGTTTGTGCTGGATGAGGCGGACCGCATGCTCGACATGGGTTTCATTCACGATGTGCGCCGGGTGATCGCGGCGCTGCCCAGCCAGCGGCAGTCACTCTTTTTCTCGGCGACGCTGGCTCCCGAGATCGTGGAACTGGCCAACGCCATGTTGAACGATCCCGTGCGCGTGACCATCGCGCCGGAACAACCGACGGTGGAACGCATCGAGCAGCGGGTCATGTTCGTGGAAAAGAACCGGAAGGACGCCCTGCTGATCTCCCTGTTTGACCGGCCGGAGATGGACAAGGCGATAGTCTTCGTGCAACGCAAGCGCGCGGCCAACCAGGTCACCCAGAAACTGCTCGCGGCCGGTATCAACGCGGCCGTCATTCACGGCAACAAAAGTCAGAGCGCGCGCACCGCCGCTTTGGAAGGCTTCCGTTGCGGACGCGTGCGCGCCCTTGTGGCCACCGACATCGCCGCGCGCGGACTGGACGTGGACGGCATCACGCACGTCATCAATTACGAACTGCCGGTCGAGCCGGAAACTTACGTGCATCGCATCGGCCGCACGGCCCGCGCGGGGGCGGGGGGCGACGCCGTCAGCTTCTGCATGCCCAGCGAGCGCAATCAACTGCGGGACATCGAACGGCTCATCCGCAAGTCAATTCCCGTGGACCGCGAACACGGCGAGCACTCGGACGCGGCTGAACACGCTTCAGGCGCGGCGGCTAAAGCACCTCCCCGGGGTCAACGCAACCAGGGTCCGCCGTCAGGCCAAGGCCGGGGTCGTCCCGGCGGTGGTGGCGGAGGAGGCAAACGCGGCAAGCGTTGGAAGAACAAACGCAAAGTCTCCTCGCCGCAGTTGCAACACGTTTCGCCGATCTTGCGGGGCTTGCAGGCCTCGAGCCCGAACAGTCCCTCCCACGGCAATCGCGAGGGTGCCAATCGCAGCCGTCCGTTTGGTGGGCCGCGCCGGCAGCGCGCCCGTCCGCCGCGTCCCTTCGGAGTGTAGGCCGGTGTCCGGAGGCCGGGCGTGTTGATGGATACCCAACCACGGTGGGCTCGCTGATGTCCGAAACACGGATCACGATTGAAGCAGTTCGCGAAGCTGCCGGGCGCATTCGGCCGTTCGCGCATCGGACACCCGTGCAAACCTGCGCGACGGTCTCCGGGTTGGCCGGTCGCGAAGTGTTCTTCAAGTGCGAGCTGTTTCAAAAAGTGGGGGCGTTCAAGTTTCGCGGCGCGTGCAACGCGGTCTTCAAATTGACGGATGCCGAAGCGGCGCGCGGCGTGGTCACGCAGAGTTCGGGCAACCATGCACAGGCCCTCGCGCTGGCGGCGAAGTTGCGCGGCATCGCGGCGCATATCGTCATGCCGACAAACACGGCGGCGGCCAAGGTGAACGCGGTGCGGGAATACGGTGCGCGGGTGATCCTCTGTGAGCCGACGCTGAAGTCGCGCGAGGAAACCGCGGATCGCGTGGCTCAAGAAACCGGCGGCATTTACGTGCCGCCGTACAATCACGCGGACGTGATTGCGGGTCAGGGGACCGTGGCCCTGGAATTCCTGGACCAGGTGCCGGACATGGATGCGATCGTCGCGCCCGTGGGGGGCGGCGGGTTGATCAGCGGGCTGTGTGTGGCCGGAAGATCCGTGCGGCCGGGGTTGCGGGTCTTCGCCGGCGAACCGGCCGGAGCGGACGATGCGTTCCGTTCCAAGCAGGCCGGTCGGTTGCTTCCGCAGGAGGCTCCGCAAACCATCGCTGATGGGTTGCGCACCAGTCTTGGCGATCTTACGTGGCCGTTCGTGCGCGATGTGGTGGAACGGGTGATACCCGTCAAAGAGAGCGAGATCGTGCAAGCCATGCGGCTCACGTGGGAGCGCGCAAAACTGATGATCGAGCCCAGCAGCGCCGTCGCCGTGGCGGCCGTGCTGACGGACGACTTCAAAAACTTGGGCGGCCTGAAGCGCGTGGGTGTGGTCCTCACCGGCGGCAATGCTGACCTCGATCATCTGCCCTGGTGAAGCAGCCGAAGCGCGCTCAATTCACGCGACGAGTTGTTCACGATGAAACGCCGGTGATGGGCGGTTTGAGGAATAGCAGACGCAGACTGTTCAGCACCACGATGACCGTGCTGCCTTCATGCCCGAGGACGCCGAGGGTCAGGGGAATCTGTCCGGCGAGCGCAAACCCGACCAGCAGGAGCACCGTGCCGAGCGAGATGAAAAGATTCTGCTGAATGATCCGGCGCGCGCGTTGACTGAGTTGATAGGCCGCGAGGAAATTTTCGAGCCGGTCGCGCATCAGCACGACGTCCGCCTGCTCCAGCGCCGCGTCGGACCCGCGCACACCCATCGCCACGCCCACATGGGCGGCGGCGAGACTCGGCGCGTCATTTACGCCGTCGCCAATCATGGCGACCCGGCCGCCCGTTTCCCTCTGCTTGACGATGTATGCGAGTTTGTCATCCGGCCGCAATTCGGCGCGCACTTCGTCGAGCTGCAGCTCACGTTGAATGGCTTCGGCGTTTTCGAGCCGGTCACCGGTCAGGAGCACGGTCTGGAGTCCGGCGGCACGCAGCGCGGTGATCAATTCACCCGCTTCCGGACGGAGCTCGTCATGAAACTGGATATGCGCGACCAGTCGCTCCGTGGCCAGCCAGACTTCGGGTTGGGGCAGGCGGGAGGTGCTTTCCCGCGGCAGTTGTTTCAACAGTTCTCGCGTCGGCCCCGATGCCATTGACTCGATAAATTCGCGCCGGCCGAGCAGGCAGAGGGATTCATTGATGCGTCCGGAAACTCCCTGGCCGGCGACCGATTCCAAGTGATCGATTTCGCGCGCCTGCCAGCCCAGATGGCGGCCGTGTTCCGTGAGTGCGCGGGACAACGGATGCGTTGAGTGCCGGGCGAGCGACCAGGCAATTTCGCGTGCTTCCGATTCAAGTTGTGCGGGGACGGCGCGGAGTGATTCGACGGAGAGCTGGCCGGTGGTCAACGTGCCCGTCTTGTCGAGGGCCACGACATTGACTTCCGCGAGCATCTCGACGGCGGCACCACCGCGAAACAGGATGCCGCGCTTGGCGGCCCACGCGATGGCCGCGAGAATGGCCGAAGGAATCGAGAGCACCAGCGCACAGGGCGAGGCCACCACCAGGAGCGTCATCGCCTGATAGAAGGCACTGGCGGATTCTGCGGTGGACACGAAGGGCGCGAGTCCGTAACCACGCCACCAGACGAAGAACATCACCACCGTCAGGCCCAGCACAATCACGGTGTAACCGCTCCCGAAACGATCCGTGAATCGTTGCGATGGCGCCTTGCTGCGCTGCGCCTCGCGAATGAGGTGGATGATTTTCTGCAGCGCACTTTCGGTGGCCGGCCGCAACACCCGGGCCTGCACCGCGCCCCAGAGATTCAGCGTGCCCGCAAGGACCGTGTCGCCCGGCCGTTTGTCCACCGGCGCGGATTCACCCGAAAGAGTGGACTCATCGGCGGCGGTGGAGCCCTTGGTGATCTGCGCGTCCACGGGGAACTGGGAATTCGGTTTGATGGCCAGCACCATGCCGCCGGCGAGTTGTGCCACCGGTTGTTCGTGTTCCTTCCCGGACGCATCAATCACCGTGGCGGTCTTCGGGGCTTCCTTGAAGAGTGAGGCAATTTCCCGTTGCGTGCGGCCTAGGGCATAATGCTCCAGTGCTCCGGAAATGGAGAAAAGGAAGAGTAACATGGCTCCCTCGCCCCACGCACCGATGGAGGCGCTGCCCGCCGCGACCGCCAGCATGAGAAAGTGGACATCCACCGTGCGTTTGCGCAGCCGTTCCCAAGTTTCCCCGACGGTGAACCAGGCCCCGGCGACATAGGCGGCGATGTAGAGGGCCAGGCTGGCCGTTTCCAGTGGCGTGAAATACGCCGCCAATCCCAGGCCGCCGCAAATCACCGCGGCCAGCAGTTGCTGCTTCCAATCGTTGGCGTGGTCGTGGTCGGCCGGTAACGCCAGTTCGCGTTGAACGAATCGCGGCAGCGGGAATCTCATCCAATGCCAGAATTTTGGCGCGGTGGGGCAGGTGATCCGGGAGAACGTGGTTCCTTCACCGGTGCGCGTGACGTTGATCTGTGAACGCCTTGCGGCATCCAGGGGGTTGGGGCAGGTCGCGCAGTCATTGGTTCCTGCCAACAGGCCGCAGCCGGTGGTTTGGCCTGATTTGGATCCCGTCAAAATGGCCTGCTCGACTTGTTGCTCCAGTTGGGCTGAGTCCGCGGCTCCCATCGTCGCCAGGCTTAAGGCTTTGGCCTCGGGTGACAAAGTGACCGCTTCAAGCTTCGGTTCCGTGCCGATCACGTCGGCCAACGCCCGCGCGAGGCAGGTCGGGTTATTTCCATTGCCTTTGGTTGCTGCTTTACCGGAATTCACGGTGGCATTGTGGGGCGGCATCCCGCGGAATTCCAGTCGTCCTTTGCTCATTGTTGATCTCCCGCATTTGAAGGCTTGGCTCGCTATATCGTTAATCTAATCGCTCACTTCGATTTCCTTGGCGGGTTCCACGGCCAATTGCTTTGAGAAACTATAGCGCAGAAAGGGATTGACTCGAAGTGGGTCGTTATACCATAACTTTCCTCGAATTGGGGCAATATGGTGCAGGCCACCGGCCCAGTCAGCCCATGTCCGACAGCGCGACCAGCTTAACTCAAGATTACCATGGTTTTTTTCGCCATGGCATTGATGACAAGCGTCGGCTGCAAATCCCGGCTCGCTGGCGGCCTTCGGGGGAGAACTTCGAGCTGACCATCATGATCTGGACCGGGCACGCGGCGGGTACCTGTTTGCGTGTACTGGCCCCCAAGGAAATGCGCGAACTGCGCGACAAACTGACCAACCTGCCGGGCAGTGATCCCAACAAGGAGAAGTTGCTCCATTTCATCGGCCGGAACTCGGACAAGCTGCCGGTGGACAAGTCCGGCCGCATGTGTCTCCCCGAACGGCTGGCCTTCGAGGCGGGCCTCAAGGACGAGGCGGTCCTCGTGGGCATGATTAACAAGTTCGAAGTCTGGAACCCGGAACGATATGCGGCTCATGCCGAGGGAGAGGGTCCGCTGGAACCGGCACTCCTCAACATCATCAAATAGCCATGAACTCACTCAAGCTACTTGCCTTTGGAAACAGCCTGGCACCGGGTCGTGATGTGGTCGGGCGCTTTCGGGAACGGGAAGATTGTGTCCTGCCGCGATTCGAAGCAATGCCAGCCGGGCAGGACGGATCGCGGTGGCGGCGACTGCTGGCCCGCTTTCGGCCACAAACACCCGTACCAACTGAATCTTGTGCGAACCTTCCAGCGCTGCCAGCGCCTGTCGAAGGCAACGCGCTGGCGGCCGAGCCCACCTGCGGAGAGCCTGCGATCTCAGCTCCGCCCGCGGTGTCCCTGGCTATCATGGACGAGGGGACGGTCACCAACCGGTTGGTGACGGCGCGGCAACGCGAATTTCGCTTCGAACACGTCACGGTGGTCTGCAACGATTTGCATGACGCCGATCTCGAGTTCGTCACGCTGAAGTCCGGCGGTGACACGCGAGGTCAGTCTGAACGGCGGCGGACCCCGGCTTTAGCCGGGGTGGAGAATTGAAACCATGCCCGGCGAATTCATGCCCGATGAGCCGCTTCGACCACCAGCCGGTGCTGCTGGCGGAAGTGCTGGAGCAGCTTCGGCTGCCACCCGGCGCGGTCGTGGCCGACGGCACGTTGGGTGGAGCTGGGCACGCGGTGGCGATGTTGCAGGCGACGTCACCGACTGGATTTCTGTTTGGTTGCGATCGCGATGGCGTCGCCGTTGAGACGGCGGTGGGGCGGCTTGCGGGTTACGCCGGTCGTTTTGAAGTGCGGCGTGGGCACTATGCGGAACTGGCGGATTGGGTGCCGACGGGCAGTTGTGACGCGGTGCTGTTGGATTTGGGTGTCAGCTCGTATCAACTCGATACGGCGGAACGCGGATTCAGTTTCAGCCACGACGGCCCGCTCGACATGCGGATGGACGACCGCCAGTCGATGACGGCGGAAACGCTCGTGAACGAGCTGGACGCGGCGGCGCTGGCAAAGATTTTTTGGGAATACGGTGACGAAGTCCAGTCGCGGCGGATGGCCGCTCGAATCGTGCAGGTGCGGGCGCTGCGGCGGATTCGCACCACGGGCGAGCTGGCGACGTTGATCGAGCAGGTCTCGCCGCGCCGGGGCCGGCGGACGCATCCGGCCACGAAAGTTTTCCAGGCGTTGCGGATCGCGGTGAACGACGAACTCGCGGGGGTTCGCGCGGGGCTGGCGGCGGCGCTGGTGTTGTTAAAACCGGGCGGGCGGCTGGCGGTCATATCGTTTCAATCGCTGGAAGATCGGGAAGTCAAAAAGTTTGGGCGCGAGCACAGCGCGGAGTTTGTGTGGGATGCGGGGGCTATGCGGCCCGACTGGTCGCGTCCGCGGCGGCCCAAGCTGCGGGTGGTCACGCCCAAGGCCATCAAACCGGGCGCGGCGGAATTGCAGAATAATCCGCGCAGCCGCAGCGCGCAGTTGCGGGTGTTCGAGAAACTGGAATTGAAGTCATGAGAAATCGGCAAACGCACATACAGGCCGCCACGATCGCCAAGGTCGTGGCGTTGAGTTTGTTTCTGGGCGGCTCCGGCGTCGGCTATGTTTTTCAGAAGGGTCAAATTGATGGGCTGGAAAGACAGGTCGCGGCGAACGACGAGGTGCTGAATGAGCTCGAGACCCGGCAGCAAACCTTGAAGCTCGCGCTGGAAAAATCCACCTCGCGCGCCCAGCTCGAACTGGCCCGCCGCCATTTTAATCTCCCGCTCGTCCAGCCGGACCGCCAACACGTGCTCACGCTGCCCGAGCCGCGGATTAGCGCATCACGAAACGTCCAGCTCGTGAAACAGCCATGAGGGTTCACCGTCTTGTTCCCATGCCCTTCCACTCATGCGCCGTCTGCGGCCGGGCTGTCTGGTTCCCGGAGGAACTGGTTGCTGCAGGCGGCGCCAACTTGAACCCGCCATGCTGAAAACAATTCAATACCGGCGGCTGCTCTGGCTCTCACTGCTGGTGGTGCTCGCCTACTGCGGCCTGGGCTGGCGCCTGGTGGATCTCCAGTATCTGTCCGCCGACGCGATCCGGCAGGCCTACGCCGAAAGCAGCGTGCGGGAAAGCGTTGAAGTGCCCATGCGTGGGGACATTCGCGACCGGCACGGTGCGACGCTCACCACTTCGATCCGGCTGTACAATCTGGGAACCGAGCCGCAAAAGATCAGCCCGCATCAAGCCCGGGTGGCGGCTTTGCTGGCCGGGCCCTTGCAAATGACTCAGGCGGACTTGCAGGCAAAGCTGACTCCCGTCACCAACTGGACCGCCGAGGGGCAGATGGAGGTGACGCCCCGTTTCGTCATGCTGAAGCGGGAGGTTTCCCTCGAGCACTTCAAGGCGGCTCTGGCGATCATGCGGACGAACGATTTCGGGTTCGATCTCTCGGCAATAACCAGAACTGACCGGGAACAATTGAGGTGGTTGCGGAAACACGGCGTGCAGGTGGAGTCCGTCGCACAAACGCGCCATTATCCCAACGGGGCGATGGCCGGCCAGATTCTCGGGTTCGTCGGTTCGTCCAACGTGGCTTACTCGGTCGGCAAACCGGTGGTCGCGCAGCACGGCCTCGCGGGAATCGAGCGCGCCTTGAATGGCAAACTGGCTGGCGTGCCGGGTTATCGCCGGGTTGTGCGCAGTGAACTGGCCGAGGTGAACGAAGAATACCTGCCGGCAATCGATGGGTTGAACGTGGTGCTGACCATCGACCGCCGCGTGCAGGAGATTCTGGACGGCGAACTCGCAGCCGCCCACGAAGCGATGGGGGCCAAGGCCGTCTTTGGCATCGTGATGGATGTCCGGACGGGTGAGATTCTGGGCATGGGCGGTTCGCCCGGCTTCAACCCCGGCGACCGGCGGAACTTTGATCCCGCCTCGGTGCGGCTGCGTCCGATCCTCGATGAGTTCGAGCCCGGCTCCACGTTCAAGGTGATTCCCATCGCGGCGGCAATTGAAGACGGGGTGGTGAACCTTGCCACGCCGATCGATTGCATGAACGGCGTCATGCACGTTCATAAATTCCCCCCCCTCACCGATGTCAAACCGTACGACGTTTTGAGCGTCAAGGAGGTGATTACCAAGTCCTCCAACATCGGCACGGCGCAAATCGTGAAGCAACACGGACACGACCGCTTTTACGAGTGGATGCTGCGCTTCGGGATCGGCACCCGCACGGGCGTCGGCCTCGCGGAGGCCAGTGGTCGGGTCGAGCCGCGGGACAAATATGTTCCCGGTGATTACACCCGCCTGCCGATCGGTTACGCCACGAGTGTCACCCAATTGCAGTTGGCCACCATCTATTCCGCCATCGCCAACGGCGGCCGGTTGATGCAACCGCGCCTGATCGCGCGGCTGGAGAATCCCCACGGCGAGGTGGTCGCCCAATTGAAGCCCGAAATGGTCCGGCAAGTGATCTCGCCCGACACCTCCCGCAAAGTGATCGAGGCGTTGCAAACCGTGACCGAGGCCGGCGGCACGGCGACCGAGGCGGCGCTCGAACACTTCCATGTGGCTGGCAAGACCGGCACGGCGCGCAAATGGAACGACCAGATCAAGAACTACGATACGGAGCGTTATTACGCCTCATTTGTCGGTTTCTTTCCCGCGACTGATCCGCGCATCTGCATCGCCATCACCGTGGATGAGCCAGACAAGCGGAAAGGCTATTACGGCGGCAAGGTGGCGGGACCGATTTTTCGCAAGGTGGCCGCGTTGACCGCGCATCATCTCAACCTCAAACCCGATCGCGATCCGGCTGCCGGCGCACCCGCCGGATCCCCGGTAAATCAGGCGACGGTGGCCCCCGAACCCGTCGCGACCTGGATCACGCAAACGGCTTCCGGCACCGCCCCTTCCCGGCCACCCGCGCCCACGGGCTTCCGGTTCGTCTCCCCGGCCGGTCAATCAACCCCCTGAACCATGCAACTCCGCCAGCTCATCCAATCGCTTGCCACGCACGAGGTCGAAGGCACGCTGGACCGTGCGGTAACGGGTCTCGCGTATGACTCGCGCCGGGTCCAGCCGGGCGTCGTTTTCTTCGCGCTGCCCGGCCAGCTCACGGACGGCCACCAGTTTATCGACAACGCGATTGATCGCGGCGCGGTGGCGGTCGTCTGCGAACGGAACGGCTTTTCTTCGGCGCGGGCCACAAAGATCGTGGTGCCGGATGCCCGGGAAGCACTGGCCCGCGTGGCCACCGCGTATTACGGCCATCCCAGTGCCGCGCTCAAGGTCATCGGCGTCACCGGCACCAACGGCAAGACCACGGTGGCCTTTATGGTGAAGGCGATGTTGGAGGCGGCCGGGATGCCCACCGGCTTGCTGGGCACGATTCGCTATGAGATTGGCGACCGCATGATTCCCGCCGCGCGGACAACTCCCGAGGCGCTGGAGATTCAACAGATGCTCGCGCAGATGGTGAAGGCCGGCTGTCAGTCCTGTGTCATGGAAGTCAGTTCGCACGCGCTCGACCAACGGCGGACGGTCGGCGTGGAATTCGACGTCGCCATCTTTACCAACCTGACCCAGGACCACCTCGATTATCACGGCACGATGGACGGCTATTTCGCGGCCAAGATGAAACTGTTCACCGCCCTGCAACACGGGGTGAAGCGGGCCGCGGCCGTGATCAACATTGACGATGCCTATGGTACCCGGATCGACAATGAAACCGACGTGACGGTAAAATTGACTTACGGGCTGGGCGAGTCCGCCCGGCTGCGGGCGACCGGCATTCAGTTGTTGCGGGATCGCACCTTGTTCCAGGCGGAGTTCGAGGGACGCACGCTGGACTGTGAGCTGCCGCTCATCGGACGGCACAACATCTACAACGCGCTCGCCGCGATCGGGGCCGGGCTCTCGCTGAACATCGATGGCCGCGTGCTCAAACGCGCCTTGAAAAACCTGCCGCCGGTGCCCGGCCGCTTGGAGCGGGTCAGCACGGTGGAGAGCTTCAGCGTCTTTGTGGATTACGCGCATACGGATGACGCGCTCGAACAGGTGCTCCGAACCTTGCGTGAAGTGACCACGGGCCGGCTGCTGCTGACTTTCGGTTGCGGGGGCAGCCGCGACACCAGCAAGCGCGCCAAGATGGGCGCGGTGGCCGCCCGTCTCGCGGACATTACGATCATCACCAGCGACAATCCCCGGCGGGAATCGCCGGAAGCGATTGCCCGGCAGATCGAGGCCGGTTACCGCGAGGTGCGCGCGGCGGATGGTTGTGAATTGGAACTCGATCGCCGCCGGGCCATCGAGGAAATCCTGGAGCAGGCGGGGCCGGGCGACACCGTGTTGATCGCCGGCAAAGGCCACGAGACCTATCAGGAATTTGAAGACACGGTCGTGCCGTTCGATGACCGGTTGATTGCCCGCGAGTATCTTGAAGCCCTGCAACTGCGGCAGCGCCAGCGGGGAAGCTCGCAGCTCGACTGCCTTCTCGTTTGACGACCGCTGATCTTAATGGACTCCAGAACGCTCAATTTTTTTGCGCAGGCCGTCGCCGGTGAACTTACCGGTGGCCGGCCCGACCGACCGGTCCTGCGCGTCTGCACGGACTCGCGCGCGGTGCGGTCCGGAGATCTGTTTGTGGCCCTCAAGGGGGACAACTTCGACGGCCATGATTTCGTCCCGGCGACCATTAAACAGGGTGCGGTCGGCGTGGTGGTGCGTCGTGATTATCCCGGCGAAGGCATCGATCCAACGGTCGGCGTCATCCGCGTGGCAGACCCGCGGCAGGCGTTAGGAAAAATGGCGGCGCGCTACCGGCAGGACTTCGAGCTGCCGGTGATCGCGGTTGCGGGATCAAACGGCAAGACCAGCACCAAGGATCTCCTGGCGTCGGTGCTCGCGCGAAAATTTTCCGTGCTCGCGAGCGAAGCCAGTTTCAACAACGACATCGGCGTGCCGTTGACATTGCTCCGGCTTGAAGCGGGTCACCAGGTCGCCGTGCTAGAGATCGGCACCAATCATCCCGGCGAGCTGGCTCCGCTGATCCGGCAGATTCATCCGAGCTTCGGCGTGCTGACCAGCATCGGCCGCGAACATCTGGAATACTTCGGCGATCTGGCCGGCGTCATTGCCGAGGAAGGCGTCATTGCGGAACTGCTTCCGGGCGAGGGTACGCTTTTTGTCAATGGCGACGCACCGGGCATGCCGGACATCATCCAGCGCACCCGCGCGAAGGTGGTCACGGTCGGAACCGGTCCGGACAACGAATGGCGGGCCGCTAATATACGATTGCTGGAGAATGGCTACCGTTTCTCCGTGACGTCACCGGACGACGCTTATGACGGCGAATATGAATTGCAACTGCTCGGTCGGCCGCAGGTGTTGAACGCCCTGCTGGCCATCGCGGTGGGAGCCGCGCTGGGTTTGAATCGCCAGTTGATCGCCGAAGGATTATTCGCCTGCCGGCCACCGAAGATGCGGATGGAGCTGTCACGCCTCGGCGGCGTGCAGTTGTTGAACGATGCCTACAACGCAAACGCTGACAGCACGCGCGTCGCCTTTGAAACCCTGGCCGAACTGCCGGTGCGCGGCCGGCGCGTGGCCGTGCTGGGTGACATGGCGGAACTCGGACCACACGCACGCGGCGGCCACGAGGAGATGGGCCGGCTCGCGGCGCAGCTCAAGATCGGCACCCTGTTCGCCATTGGTCAGCAGGCGGAAACCACGGTCGCGGCAGCGCGCTCCGCGGGGCTGAAGGACACCGAGGTGGTGGCGAATCTCGAGGAACTCGCCGGCGTGTTGAAGAAATTTCTCCGAGATGGGGACGCCTTGCTCTTGAAGGCTTCGCGGACGGCCCGGCTGGAAAAACTGGTTGAGTTGCTGCGCCCGGCCTTCGGGAGCGGCGGTTGACGATGTTATACTACCTCAGCATCTACATCATTGAAGCGACGCACGGCACCGAATGGGAAGCCGTGGGGTCGATGTTCAATATGTTTCGCTACGTCACGT
Source organism: uncultured Verrucomicrobiota bacterium (assembly GCA_964463815.1). Lineage (GTDB taxonomy): Bacteria > Verrucomicrobiota > Verrucomicrobiia > Limisphaerales > RI-55 > RI-55. The sequence goes on from CAYXDZ010000003.1 coordinate 14,283, forward strand.
TTCGCGCGGCGGGCGCGGCGGTGACGGCGTTGTTGCTCAGCCTGTGGTGGGGGCCGGGGTTCATCCGCTGGTTGAAGGGTTTGAAGTTCGGCCAGGACTACGCGGATCGCGCGGAGGAGGGCGGTGATCTCAAGGCGCGCATCCTCAGCAAGAAGGGCACGCCGACCATGGGCGGCATCATGCTCGTGCTCATCATGGATTTGACCGCGCTGATGTGGGCGCAGTGGAACACGATGGTGCAGCTCACGCTGCTGAGCGTGCTGGCCCTGGCGGGACTCGGGTTCTACGACGACTACGCGAAGATCACCAAGCAGACCGGCGCGGGCGCGACGGAATACGTCAAACTGACCGTGCAGTTCGCGCTGGCGATCTTCATCGCCGTGTATCTGTGGCAACTGCCGGCCACCAAGCACCTCGTCAGCGACGTCATGGTGCCGTTTTACAAGTATCCCCTCCTGACCGGCGCGGCGTGGCTGGGCATCCCGTTGACGGTGTTTGCCATCGTCGGCAGCTCGAACGCGGTGAACTTGACCGATGGTCTCGACGGACTGGCCATTGGATTGACCGTGATCGTGGGACTCGTCTTCGCGGTCCTCACGTACGTGGCGGGCAACAAGATCTTCGCCGATTACCTCTTCATCCCGTTCGCGCCGGGTGCCAGTGAGCTGACCGTTTTTTGTGCGGCGATGCTGGGCGCGGGGCTGGGATTTCTCTGGTTTAATTGCCATCCCGCGCAGATGTTCATGGGGGACACGGGGTCGCTGGCGCTGGGCGGCGCGCTGGGCATCATGGCGGTGCTGATTCATCAACCGCTGGTGCTCGTGATCGCCGGCGGGGTGTTTGTGCTGGAGGCGTTGTCCGTGGTGATCCAGCGCGGGGTGTTCAAGTTTACGCGCTGGCGCACGGGCACCGGTCGCCGGGTTTTTCTGATGGCGCCGCTGCACCATCATTATGAAAAGCTGGGCTGGTATGAATCGCAGGTGGTCACGCGATTCTACGTGCTCGGCATTCTGTTCGGCCTCGTGGCGTTGAGCACTTTAAAGATACGTTAAGCGAAATTTCATGTACGATCTGTCAGGCAAACGCGTTTTGGTGATCGGGCTCGGAGTGAGCGGCCGGTCAGCCGTGTCGTTGTTGCTGCGGTGTGGCGCGACGGTCTCGGCGGTAGATGGCGCGGACAGCCCGGCACTGCGCGAGCAGGTCAGGCCGTTGATTGCCCGGGGGGCGGAAGTGCGACTGGGACAAATGGAGTGTCCGGCCGGGCCGCTGGATCTCGCGGTCATCAGTCCGGGGATTGCGACGAGCATTCCGCTGGTGGCGGAACTGCGTCGCCGGGAGGTTCCGTTGATTGGCGAACTGGAACTGGCCTTCCGGGTCTCGGTGTGTCTGCACATCGCGATCACCGGCACCAACGGCAAAACGACGACGACGGAACTGGTTGAGACCATGTTGAAGCAGGCCGGCCGGCAGACCATCGCGGCGGGCAACATCGGACTGCCGGCCTGCGATGTCGCTGACCAAACACGCGAGCTGGACTTCCTGACGCTGGAGGTCAGTTCCTTCCAACTGGAGACGATCCAGTTTTTCCGGCCGACGATCGCGGTGCTGACCAATCTCACGCCGGATCATTTGGATCGGTACGCCTCGATGGCAGAATACATCCAAGCCAAGGCGCGGATGTTTCAGAACCAACAGATCTTCGACTGGGCGATCATTCAGAGCGAGGCGCTGGCTCAGATGCGGTCGATGGGCCTGAAGGTGCCGTCCAAGATCATCACCTACAGCGCGAACAACCGGCGCGCGGACCTTTTTCTCGACCGGGGCCTGATTGTCAGCCAGATGCCGGACTGGACCGGTCCATTGTTGAGCTTGGACCAGTGCCGGGTGGCCGGTCCCCACAATGCCGAGAATCTGATGGCTGCGCTGGCCGTCAGCCGGGTGTTGCGGCTGCCGCTGCAACCCGTGATCACGGCCTTGAAGAACTATGCGCCGGCCCCGCACCGTTGCGAACCGGTTGCCGAGATCAGTGGGGTGCGGTTCATCAATGATTCCAAGGCCACCAACCTCGATGCGACCGCCCGGGCGATCGAGGCGGTGCCGGCCGCGCCGGCGGGCGAGCCCAATGTGTGGTTGATCGCCGGCGGCAAGGACAAAGGCTTTGAGTATCACGACATCGGTCCGCTGCTTTCACGCCGGGTGAAAGGTGCCTTTCTTTTGGGCGAAACTCGTGAGAAGATCCGGGCGGCGTGGAGCCTGTTTACTCCCTGCCAACTGGTGGATTCGCTGGCCGAGGCTGTCCGGCGCGCCGCCGAAGCCGCTCGTCCGGGTGATGTTGTGCTCCTGTCCCCCGCCTGTTCCAGCTTCGACATGTTCCGGAATTACCAGCACCGCGGGGAAGTTTTCCGCGAAAGGGTGCTGGAGTTTCAGGCCGAATCCACCGATGAAAAACCTGCGCCCGCGTGCGCGAATACCGGCCAATGATCCAAGTTTAACCGACCGACCAACCATCCCATGAACACACCCAACCCATTGATTCCGCAGGGCTCCCTGGAATCGCAGCAGTACCAGAAGCGCTCCGCCACCAAGATCGTCGTCAGCTCCATCCTCGCCGTTCACGGCGTCGTGCTGGGCGGCCTCCTCTTCCTCGGCTGCAAAGAAGAGCCCGCCCCGAAGGTGGCTGACAACAGCGGCTTCGAATCCCTCGATCCAACCACCGTCGAGCCGACTTCCTACAGCTCCAGCCCGTTTGGCGACATTTTGGGCGATACCAATGAGATCGTCATCCCGCCCACGGACCCCACAAGCCTGGGCAACACGTTCCCGTCGGGGGGGACCCCGGCCGGCACCGCGTTGCCACCAGGTGGCTCGACGTTCGGCGGTGGCACACGCGATAATCTTGGCACCGGCTCGCCGACCTTTCCTCCCTTGCCGACGGTGGACACCAACGCGACCACGGGACGAACCTCCGGCCTGGTTAACGATCGCGGAATGCCGGCCCAGCCAACGACCTATGCGGTGGTGCCGAATGACACGTTCACGTCCATTGCGAAGAAACACAACGTCACGGTGTCGGCCATCACTGCCGCCAATCCAGGGGTCGATTCCCGCCGGCTGAAAGTCGGCCAGGTGCTCAACCTGCCCGCCAACGTGACACCCGTGACTCCGCAGGTTCCGGAAGGTGGGCCGGCCTCGGCGGTCGGATCGGAGATCACCTACACGGTCAAATCGGGTGACACCCTCACCGGCATCGCGCGAGAACACGGAATCACGGTCAAGGAGTTGCAAACCGCGAACGGTCTGCGCGGCAGTCTGATCAAGGTCGGTCAAAAACTCATCGTGCCGGTGAAGAACAGCACCTCCGCCGGTCGCTAATTGATGTTCCATTCCCGCTTCCCGACAGGTTCCTGGTCGGTCCCGTCGGGCAGCGGGTGAAACTTATGCGCGTTGCGACAACCATTCTGGCCGTCTGCGTCGCCGCCCTGCTGGCGCTGGGCAGCGTGGTGTTGTACAGCGCCGTGAACCCGAGCAAGCCCCAGTTGTTCTCGTCGCAGATGGTCAATCTGGTGATCGGCCTGGGCTGTTGCGTCACGCTGGCCCTGATTGATTACCGGCGTTGGAAAGGCTGGGCCGCCTGGGTGGGCTACGGCGCGGCCATCGTGCTGCTGGCGCTGGTGTTCGCTCCGGGCGTGGGCGTGGAAAGCAACGGGGCGCACCGGTGGGTCCGCTTTGGCGGTTTTCAGTTGCAGTCGTCCGAGGTTGCCAAGCTGGCCCTGATGATTGCGCTCGCCGCGTTCGTGGACCGTCATCAACGAAAGATCGGCACGTTCAAACACGGCATTCTCTTCACGGGTTTGATCATCCTGCCCGTGCTGGGATTGATTTTGATCGAGGTGGACATCGGCACCACGCTGACCTTGGGGGCCGTCACGGGCATCATGTTGCTGGTGGCCGGAGTGCGGTGGCTCCATGCCCTGCCCATTGCCTGCGCCGCCTTGATCGCAGTGACCGCGGTGGTGGCCACCAATGAAAACCGGATGCAGCGCATTGAAGCGTTGTTCCACCCCGACCGCCATGTCGGCGGCATGGCGGACCAGTCCATGAATTCAATGTATGCCTTGTCGGTCGGCGGCCTGACCGGCGTCAAGCTGGGGGACAACCCGTTCCGGGCCGGGGCGCGGCGCGGGGTGCCGCTGCATTATTCCGATTTCATCTTTTCTGCGGTGGGGGTCGAGGGCGGGCTGGTCGCGACATTGAGCACGATCTCGCTGTTCACGCTGTTCCTCTGCTGCGGCGTGTATATCGCGTGGCATGCGCGCGACATGTTCGGCATGCTGGTGGCGACCGGGATCACGTTTTTCATCTGTCTCCAGGCGTTCATTCACATGGGCGTGGGGACGGGGATGCTGCCCAGCAAAGGATTTCCGCTGCCCTTCTTCAGTCACGGCGGAACCAACTTGATTTTCAACCTCGCCGGGGTCGGGCTGCTCTTCAGCATCGCCCGCTTCGGAGTCGCACGGGTGAAGTCAAAAAATCCATTCGACCGGCATGTTGACGTGCCGGTGGCGGAGGCCGCATGACGGACGACGCGCAACCTCATCCCCACGTGGCGATTGCCTGCGGTGGCACCGGCGGGCATTTGTTCCCCGGCCTCGCCGTCGGCCACGAAGTGCTCGCGCGCGGCGGCCGGGTGACACTCTTCATCTCCGAGAAAGAGGTGGACCGGCAGGCCGTGCAATCGGTTCAGAACATGCGAATCGTCGAGCTGCCCTCCGTCGGGTTGACCCGGGGCCGCTGGCTCGCGTTCTTCGCGGGTCTGCTGCGCTCGCGGAAGCTGGCGGTGCAGCATTTTCAGAAAGATCCGCCACAAGTGGTGCTCGCGATGGGCGGATTTACCAGTGCCGGACCGGTGCTGGCCGGCCGGCGGGTGGGAGCCGCTTGTTTCCTGCATGACTCGAATGTGATTCCCGGCCGGGCGAATCGCTGGCTGGCTCGGCGCGCCGACGAGATCTTCGTCGCGTTTGCCGAAGCACAAAACCACTTCAAGTCCGCCACCTGCGTGACCGGCACGCCCGTTCGTCCGGAGTTCCATTCCGTAAACGCAACCGACTCCCGCACGGCGTTGGGACTCCGGCCCGCTGATCCGGTGCTGCTCATCATGGGCGGCAGCCAGGGCGCGGCCGGCATCAACCGGTTGGTGCTCGAGGCCTTGCCGGTTCTGGTCGAGCGCTTTCCGTTGCTCCAGTTCATTCACCTCAGCGGGGCCACCGATCTGGACCTCGTGCAATCCGCGTATCATCGGCTGGGCGTGAAGGCGCTGGTGCAGGTTTTCTGTCCGGCGGTGCATCGCGCCCTCGGCGCGGCGACGCTGGCGATCAGTCGCGCTGGCGGTTCGTCGCTAGCGGAAATTGCCGCCACCCGCACGCCTTCGGTCTTGGTGCCGTTTCCGGCGGCGGCGGATCAACACCAGCAGTTCAACGCGGCGGCCCTGGCCCGCGGCGGTGGCGCGCTGGTGGTGGATCAGGAAACCATCGGTGGTCCTGAATTCACCCGGCTGCTGGCGGAGTTGCTGAGTGATCCCTCAAAACTGGCGGCGATGCGTGAGCGTTTGACCACCGGGCAGCCGCTCGATGCCGCCACGCAAATTGTGGATGCGATGTTCGCCCGGCTTCCGGGACGACAGGCCGTTGCGCCCAATGCCGCCCGGCGGGCCGACAGCTCCCCGTCCACCAACCGGTTTCATTCGGTGACTTCATGAATCCTCTGGCCACCCAGCAAGTTCGCGCGCTGCTCGCCGGTCTCGGCGGCGGGGATTTGATTTATCTCGTGGGCATCGGCGGCTGCGGCATGAGCGGTCTCGCCAATCTCTTTCTGGATCTCGGTTTTCAAGTCGCCGGCTCCGACCGGCAGGCCAATTCGGAAATCCAGGAACTGCGCCAGCGGGGCGCGCGGATTCACATCGCGCATGCGGCAGCAAACATCGCCGAGTTGAAACCGGCCCTCGTGGTTTTTACCCCCGCCATCGCCCGGGAGAATCCGGAATTGCAATTTGCCGCCGCCCAGGGCTGGCCGCTGGCCCGTCGCGCCGTGACGCTGGCCGCGTTGACCACTTTCACCAGTCCGGTGTGTGTGGCCGGCATGCATGGCAAGACCACCACCTCGGCGTTGCTTTCGTTTGCCCTGCGCCAACTGGGTGTGGAACCGGCCTATGCCATCGGTGCCAGCGTGCCCCAGGTCAAACCGCACGCGGGCTGGGGTCGCACCACAGCGCTGGCCGGTTCCGCTGGGAAACTCTTCGTCCTGGAAACCGATGAGAGTGACGGCACGTTGTGTGAGTTCCAGCCGCGGCACGCGATTCTGCTGAACGTCGATGTCGAGCACTTGGATCACTACGCCGGTCTGGAGGAAGTGCTCGCGGACTTCCGCAAGTTCGCCGGCCAGACCACCGGGCACCTCGTCTGGTGCGCCGATGACGCGAACCTGGTGAAGTCCTTTGCCGGACGCGCCGGAACCACCAGCTATGGCTTTTCGCTCTCGGCGGATTACCGCTGCGAAATCCAGACCGCGTTGCCGGATGCGCCGACGCGTTTTGAAGTCTGGCATCAACAAGCCAAGCTCGGCAGCTTCGCCATCCGGCTGCTGGGTGAAAAGAACGTGAGCAACGCGACGGCGGTCATCGCGCTCCTCCATCAACTCCGTCACGCCCCCGAGGACATCGCCCGCGCCATCGAGGAATTTCGCGGCGCGGCGCGGCGGCAGCAGGAACTGTTTCGTGACTCGCGCTTCCGGGTCTTCGATGACTACGGCCATCATCCCCAGGAAATCCGCGCCGTGCTGGAATCACTGCGTCGTCTGCAACCCGGCCGGCTGCTGGTTGCCTTTCAACCCCATCGTTACACCCGGACGAAACATCTGTTGCCGGAGTTTGCGTCCTGTTTTGCCGAGGCAGATCAACTCTGGTTGGCGGAAATCTATGCCGCCAGCGAACCCGCGATCCCCGGTATTTCGAGTGACGTGCTCGCCGACGCCATCCGTACCCGGGGGCAGCCAGTCGAACTGGTACCCAATCTTCTGCACCTCAGCGGCCTCGTCCGCGCCGCGATGCGTCCCGGTGACGTGGTGTTGTTCCTCGGTGCCGGTGATATCACCCAGGTGGCGCATGCTCTTGCGGCCCAATTGCGGGAAGAAGCGCCGGGGCGCAATGACGCCTGCTTCACCGAGTTGCGCCGCCGGCTTTCCGCCGACTCACTGCTGCTGAAGGACGAACCGCTCGCCCGCCGCACGACGATGCGGGTCGGCGGCAACGCGGATCTCTTCGCGGAGCCCGCGTCCGAAGTGGATCTGGCCATCGTGCTTCAGTTTTGCAACGAGCGTCAGATTCCCTTCGTGGTGCTGGGTCGCGGCAGCAATCTGCTCGTGCGCGATGGCGGCATTCGCGGCTGCGTCATTTCGCTGGCCAATCCGCACTTCAGCCAGTGGCGGGTCGAGGGGGAGCGCATCAACGCCGGTGCCGGCGTGCGCCTGAAGACCCTGGCGGTCGAGGCCCGCAAGCACGGGCTCACGGGTTTGGAGTTCATCGAGGGGATTCCGGGGAGTCTGGGCGGTTCGATGCGCATGAACGCCGGGGCGATGGGTTCGTGGCTGTTCGACGTACTTGAGACGATCCGGTTCATGGACTATCACGGAAACATTTGCGAACGCGCCGCCAGCGAGGTGCATGTCGAGTACCGCGGTTGTCCGTTGTTTCGCAATCACATCGCGTTGGGCGCGGTGCTGCGGGGCGCACCGGCCGATGCGGAGGCCGTGCGCGCACGGATGGATGGCTACAGCCACAAGCGTTGGGAGAGTCAGCCCCGCCAGCCGAGCGCCGGTTGCATTTTTAAGAACCCCAAGACCATTGGCGCGGGCCGGTTGATCGACGAACTCGGCCTCAAGGGCACGCGGGTGGGCGGTGCGGCCGTCTCGGACGTGCATGGTAATTTTATTGTCAACGAGGGCAACGCCACCGCGCGTGACGTGTTGACCCTGATCGAAGTGATTCGCGAGCGCGTGCGCGCGGCGCGGGGCATTGACCTCGAAACCGAAGTGGAAATCTTGGGTGAAGGCTGACCTCGTGGTCGGTTTATGAAGACTATGATGCGAATGCTGGGAGTGCTGTTGCTGGCGGTCGGCCTGTTGGTGATCGCGGTCATGGTGGTGCGTGTCGGCACTGCGACCGTGGCCCGCGCCCGCGCCGGGGAAGCGTCGCCGCTGAGCGCGCAACAACAGGCGGTGATCGAGGTGAGCCAGTCCGTCACCCGCACGGTCAAGTATCTGGTCATTCCCGCCGCCTTGCTCTTGCTCGGCGGGGTGCTGATCCGGGGCGGTCGGCGTGATGAGCGCGTCCATGAACTGCGCGTGGAGACGGGCGACGATCAATGAAGAGATGACAAAGCCCTTGAATCTGGTGGTGTTGTTGGGCGGGCCCTCCGCCGAGCGCGAGGTTTCCCTGCGCTCTGGCGCGGCGGTCGCCGGGGCGCTCGAATCGCTCGGGCACCACGTGACCCGCATCGATCCGGTGCCGGGCTCGCTGCAGGTGCCGGCCGGAACCGACGCGGTGTTCATCGCCCTGCACGGAACTTATGGCGAAGACGGCCAGGTGCAGGCGGAATTGGACGCGCTCGGTGTGCCCTACACGGGTTGCGACGCGGCCGCGAGCCGACTCGCCTTCGACAAAGTGCTGACCAAGGAACGCTGCCTGGAGCGCGGTATTCCCACCGCCCGCTATTTTACGGTGAAATCCCCCGCCGCGCCGTGGCCCGCCGGTGGGCAGCCGCCGGTCGTGGTGAAACCCGTCCGGCAAGGTTCCAGTGTCGGCCTGGTGTTCGTGGATGCGGTGGCGGACTGGCCGGCGGCGTTGCGGGAAGGCTTTCAGCATGGTGATGAAATGCTGGTCGAGGAACGGATCATCGGCCGCGAGGTCACCGTCGGGATTCTGGGCGATGAAGCGTTGCCGGTCGTCGAAGTACGTCCGCGGGAGGGCGTCTATGATTACACCAACAAATACACGGTCGGCCGGACGGAGTACCTTTGTCCCGCACCGTTCAGTCCGGAAGTGACCCGCCGGATTCAGCACGCCGGCCTGGGGGCCTTCCTCGCCGTGGGGGGGCGTGACTATGGCCGGGTCGATGTGATGGTGGCCAACGACCGCGATCCCGTGGTGCTCGAAGTCAACACGCTCCCGGGCATGACGGAAACGAGTCTCCTGCCCAAGGCCGCCGCCGCCGCCGGCATCCATTACGAACAACTTTGTCAGCGGATGATTGAGCTGGCCCGGCAGCGTCAGCCCATCGCCGTGTCTTAACCTGCAATGTCGCGCAAAAAGAATCGCCGCCGGGAACGCCGGCACGTGCTGGATGTGAAGCTCTCGTCGAACCAGGTTCGGCGGCGGCGCACGCAATGGCTGTTCTCCGCCCTGTTCGCCCTGGCTTTCCTCACCATCACCATCTACGGCCTGTGGCGCGGTGGCTGGTGGGCGGTGCAGCGGTTCGTTTATCGGAACGACCAGCTTCAGGTCCGGCATTTTCACGTCAGAACCGACGGCGTGATCCTGACGAATTTCCTGTATCGCTGGGCCAACGTGACGACGAATGACCATCTCTTTTCGCTCGATCTGCATGCGATGAAGCGCGAGCTCGAGCTGCACGGCATGATCCGCCAGGCCTCGTTCGAGCGCGTGCTGCCGGACACCTTGCGGTTGCAAGTCACCGAGCGCGTGCCGCTCGCCCGTGTGCGGCTGCGGTTTGGCACGCCGGACGGCCGGCTGCAAACGCGGGAGTTCGGGCTCGACCGGACCGGTCGCGTGATGCCGCTCGACCGGACGGTCGTGCGCCCGGAAACCGCGGCGGCCTGGCAGGACTTGCCGGAAATCACGGGCCTCAGTCCGCGCGAAATCCTGCCCGGCAACGACGTGACCAACCAGCTCGCCCGGGCCGCGCTGAGTTTCCTCGGCCTGTTTGGATCGTCCGACATGGCCGGGCTGGTGAAGCTCGCCAGCGTTGATGTATCCGAACCGGAAATCATCCAGGTGCGCACCACGCAGCACCATTTGGTGAAACTGCTCGACCGGGGGTTTGAACGCCAGCTCGCCCGCTGGGAGTCGCTGCATCGCTTCTGCCATGACCACCGCTACGACTACGAGTCGCTCAATCTTTCCCCGACCAACAACGTGGCCATTCGCTTGATCCAACTGGCCGCGCTGCCGCCAGTGAACCAGTTCCCATCCCCCTAAACTCATCATGTTCCGTCCCGCCCACACCATCGTCGGTCTGGAAATCGGCACCTCCAAGGTCTGCGCCATCGTCGGCGAAATGTCCGCCGAGGGTGCGCTCAACATCATCGGCATCGGCCAGGCCCGCTCGCGCGGGGTCCGCAAGGGCGAGATCACCGATCCGCAGACCGTCGAGGAGGACATCCGCCACGCCATCGCCGAGGCAGAGCAGACGGCGGACGTGGAGATCCGCAGCGTCTATCTCGGCGTCACCGGCAGCCACATTCGCGGCTTCGTGAATCGTGGCTTTCATCCCGTGGTGGCTGAGGACCGTGAAGTTTCCGCGGAGGATGTGGAGAGCGTCGTCAAGAATGCCAAGGCGATCAACCTGCCGCCGGAGAACACCGTGATTCATTCGATCCGCCAGCACTTCGTACTCGATGGTCAGGAGGGCATCGAAAAGCCGGTCACCATGGTCGGAGCCCGGCTGGAGGTGGACCTGCACGTCATCCACGGCAACTTCAACCGGCTGCAGAATCCGATCCGCGTGGTGAAAGGGCTGCAACTCGAGGTGGAGTCGATCGTTTTCAACGGACTGGGCTCGGCGCTTTCGCTCCTGACCAGCGAACAGAAGGAGCTCGGGGCGCTGGTCATCGATTTTGGTGCCGGCACCACGGAGTATGCTGTTTACGCCGACGGCATCATCAAGCACGCGGGCGTGCTGGCCATTGGCGGCGATCACGTCACCAACGATCTGGCCTACGGACTGAAGGTTTCGCAAGGCCGGGCCGAGTCGTTGAAGAAGGAGCATGGCGCGGCGGTGGTGGGCGAGATGCCCGAGGATGAGATCATTCAACTCACCAGCGATCACGGGTTGCCCGTCAAGTCGGTCAGCCGGTTGAATTTGCTGCGCATCATGTCCATGCGGATCGAGGAAATCTTCGAACTCATCGCCGAGGACCTCGATCACGCCGGCCTGTTGAATTACATCCGCGCCGGAGTGTTTGTGGCGGGTGGCGGTGCCAACATCCGCGGTTTGCGGGAGCTGGGCGAGCGTGTGTTCCGCCTGCCGCTCACCGTCGGTCGCGCGTGCGCCGTGGCCGGTCTGCCCTCGCAGTTGCAGCAGCCGGAGTTTGTCACGGCCATCGGACTGGTGAAGTTCGGTTCGCTCCAGCAACGCGTCCGCCCGGCCGGCTGGTCGTTCCGCAATCTGATCAAGAACCCATTTGGTGGCGTATTTGCACGTCGTTAATCCTCCCCTTATCGAAAGCTTAAACGTATGAACGAACAATCTTTCGCCCCCGGCACGTCGGTGGTTCCGCGCCCGTTGAAACAGTTGGTGATCGGCGTGGGGGGTGCCGGCGGGAACATTGCCTCGTATCTCCAGCGCGTGGGCGTGGGAGACGCGACGGTGTTGGCCGCCAACACCGACGCGCAGGCACTCGCCAAGGTGGACGTGCCAGACCGCATCCTGCTGGGTGACGCGTTGACGCGCGGGCTGGGTGCTGGTGGTGATCCCGACCGCGGCCGGCAGGCGGCCGAGAGTTCCCTGGAGATCCTCCGGGAACAGCTTGCCGGAGCGGACCTCATTTACCTCGTGGCCGGCATGGGTGGCGGCACCGGCACGGGTGCCGCGCCCGTGGTTGCGCGACTCGGTCGTGAACTGGGCGCGCTGGTGCTTTCCGTGGTCACCCTGCCGTTTGACTTCGAAGGCGGTCGCCGCCGGGAACTGGCCCAGCAAGGTGTCCAGGATTTGCGCCGCGAATCCGATGGCGTGATCGTGGTGCCGAACCAGAAGATTCTGGCTATGGTGCCGGACAACGCGTCGATGCCGGAATGCTTCGACTTGATTCACGACCACCTGCTCCAGGGCGTGCGGGGCATCGTCCGGTTGATCGCCGAGCCCGGCATGATCAACGTGGATTTTTCCGATCTGGGCGCGGTCCTGCGTGGTTCGAACGGCGCAAGTGCGCTGGCCTTTGTCGAAGCGCGGGCCAACGACCACACCGACGGCTTGATGGAGCGCCTGCAACAACACCCGCTGCTCGACGAGGGGCAGGTGCTGACGGAGGCGCGGTCGTTGCTCGTGAGCCTCAATTGCGGACCGGAAGTAAGCATGCAGGAGGTGAACCGCGTCATGGCGGCGCTGCAAACCAAGGCCCCGGCGGCGTTGATCAATCTGGGCGTCGCGGTGAACGACGAACTGGCGGGGCGGATCACGCTCACGATTGTCGTTGGGCTGGATGGCGAGCCGCTGGAGCCCGTGGAACCGCCGCCTTTGGAATCCCCCGCGCGCGGCCGGCGCAAAGCCCGGCGGCCGGATCAGCCCGAGGGCGAGCAGGATACCGAGTTTCTGACCCATTCCAACCAGGCGGAGCCGGGACCCCAGCGCTTCAAGGCCGAGCCGCCCGCATTGTCGCCCCAACAGATGGCTGACATGATGCGCAAAGTCGGCCGCGGCCAGGGATTGAAGGGCCGGCGCAACGCGCGCCGCGTCATTCAAGGCACGCTGCCGTTGGAGATCATCGCCAAAGGGCGCTTCGAGAAGAGCGAACCGACGCTGCACCACGGCGAGAACCTGGACGAACCCACCTACATCCGTCGTGGAGTGGTGCTCAACTGATACGCTCATGGCGAAGGTGTCTCTGCTGACCCGCCTCCGCCGGGTGAGGTTGTTCCTCTGTGATGTGGACGGCATCCTGACCGATGCCTCGGTCTTCATGGGGCCGGGCCTCGAGTTGAAGCGGTTCAACATTCGGGACGGGCTTGGTCTGAAATTGTTGCAGGATGCCGGCCTCAAGGTGGGCTGGATTTCGCGCCGGCCCTCGGCCGCGACGTCGGAGCGGGCAAAGGACTTGAAGATCGATTTCCTCGTGCAGACCAAGGGCAGCAAGGTGGCGGCGGCGGAAGACATTCTGCGGCAGACCGGCCTGACCTGGCCGCAGGTGGCTTACCTGGGCGATGACATTGTGGATCTCGGGATGTTGGACCGCGCCGGACTGGCGGTCTCGGTGCCGGAGGGTGATCGGGAGGCGAAACGCGCGGCTCATTACGTGACGAAACTGGCCGGTGGGCACGGAGCCGTCCGGGAAGTTGTGGAAATGATCTTGAAGGCGCAGCGGCGTTGGGCGTCCATCGTCCAATCGCACCGCGAATGAAAACCTCGCCCGCCATTCTCGTCCCGCTCACCGCGGCGGCGGTGCTGTGGGCATGGCCGGTCCGGTCGGCGGAATCTCCCTTTCCCGTTGCGGCGGGGCCCATCAAGGGATTCACCGTGCCGGCGAAGGAGTTTTTGTTGAAAGGGGAAAGCGCCCGGCCTCTGGGCAGCAACCGGTTTCAGCTCGGAGGCATCAGTATCGAAACCCGGCGTGGCGCGGGTGAATTGAATTTCATCCTGCGAACTCCCGGCGGCGAATATGACCGCAACGCCGACCTCGTCCGCTCGACCAACACGCTCGATGTGCAAAGCCTCGACGGTCGTTTTCAACTCAGCGGCCTCGGCTATGACTTCCAGCCGCGCACCAATCTCCTCACCATTCACTTCGACGTGGTGACCCGCTTCGACCGCCAGTTCTTTGCGCGGACAAACGCGGCCAAAGCAGATCTTCCGGAGGCTGGGTCCACGAACCGGCCATTGACCGTGACCTCGGAGACCTTCGAGTTCAACGGCATCACCGGCGACGCCGCTTATCGCCAAGCAGTACACCTGACCGATGGTGAGCTGCTGGAACTGCAAGCCGGCGAGCTGAAGTTCAACATTGCCTCGCTCACCAACGAAACCCGGCGGGCAGACGCACGGACGGACGTGCGCCTCCGCCTCCAGCTTGAAGACGGACTGGCCACGGCCCGCGCGGACGAAACGACTTTCTCTACTGCGCCGGGCATCGATGTGCAGGTCGCAATGCAGCGACAGGTCCGCTGGACCAACAACCTGCTTTCCGGCAGCGCGGAACGGTTGCAGTGGTGGCTCGCCTCGAATCGTTACGAGTTCACCGCTGAAGCGGGCACCACCGTGCGCTTTCCCCACACGCTGTTCGCCACCAATCAGGCGGGGGCCTTGTCGGCGGACAAGCCTGGCCAGCTCTGGATCGACATCGAGTCGGAGACGCAGCATTTCGTGCCGGGCCGGTTGACCTTTGACGGGCGGGTGAAGGCGCGTCAGGACACCAACTGGCTGATTGCGACCCGCCGGTTCCTGGTCGATCTCGACGCGACGAATCGGCCGATGCGCCTGGAGGCGATTGGTGATTTTGAATTCGTTTCCAACCAGCCCGGCCAAACGGGCCGGGGCACCGCCGGTCACGCGCTGGTTGCGTATCAACCTGATCGTCGGCCCGTCGTGACCCTGACGCAGTCGCCGCGGTGGGTGTCGCCCGAGTTTGAGAAGAGCGCGGATCGCATTCAGGTCGTGGACCCGCTGGGAGAACCGGTTTTTTCCGGCGACGGCAATGTCCGGCTGGAGTTGAAAGGATTGCGCCTGGTGGATCTGGACTGGTTTGGATCGCAAACGAATGCCGTCAAAGCCGAGTCAGCTCCGGAAGCCACCGCCGACCCGGTGTGGATCACCTCCGAACGCTCGCGTTACCAGGGCGGTCAGGCGGTTTTCTCAGGCAACGTCCTGGTCCGGCACGGCACCAACTACCTGACCGCGACGGAGCTGGCGCTCTGGTTCACTTCAGACCGCCGGCTTACCAACCTGGTTGCCTCTGGAGGTGTGAAGGTTCGTCAGCAGGGCATTGTCCTGACCGCCCGTGAGTTGACGGCTCGCTTCGACGGCTCGGAACGCAATCTGCCGCAGGTCGAGGCAAGGGGACGTGTCCAGCTTTGCGGCAAGGCGGAGCAGGGGCAGGGTCGCGGCCTCGGCGGTGTGCTGCGCTACAATGGTGCGACCGGTGAGGCCGTGTTGGAAGAGCAGCCCGAGTTGGTGGTCTTCGGTCTGCCCGCCAGCGGGGAGCGCAAGGAACCGCCGCCGTATCTCCTGAAGGCATCGCAGATTTTTTGGAACTTGCGTGCCGAAACCTTTCGCGGCAAAGCACCCTTTTCGATCATCAATCTGCCGGCGGACGCGGACATTCCCCGGGCGTGCGAATAACCTGCATTCATGGATCAACCACCTTCCCAAGGCCAGCCGGCACCGCTCATTCACACGCGCGATCTGGTCAAGGCCTATCGCGGCCGACGGGTCGTGGACGGCGTCTCCATCGAAGTGAAGCCCGGCGAGATCGTCGGGCTGATCGGGCCGAACGGCGCGGGCAAGACCACCACCTTCAACATGGTGGTTGGCCTGGTGAAGCCCGACGGCGGCAGCGTTCAGTTCGGTGAGCGCGACGTGAGCGCGCTGCCGATTCACCGGCGGGCGCGGCTCGGCATGGCCTACCTCACGCAGGAGCCGTCCGTGTTTCGCAAACTGACCGTCGAGCAAAACATCCTCGCCATCCTCGAAACCTGCAAGCTGGGCTCGGCGGAACGCAAAACCCGCCTGCGTTACCTGCTGGATGAACTGGACCTCGCGCGGCTGGCGAAGAGCAAGGCGTACCAGCTCAGCGGCGGCGAGAAGCGCCGGCTCGAAATCACCCGCGCGCTCGTCACCGGGCCGAAACTGCTGCTGCTCGACGAACCGCTGGCCGGCATCGACCCGATTGCCCAGCATGAGGTCGGCAAGATCGTCCGCCGGTTGCGCGATCGCGGCCTGGGGATTTTGATCACCGACCACAGCGCGCGCGAACTGCTCAAACTGATCGACCGGGGCTACCTCATCCATCACGGCAAGGTGTTGTGCGCGGGCACGGCGGAGTTTCTCGCGAACGATCCCCAGGCGCGGGACATTTACCTCGGTCCGGATTTCAACCTGTGAACCTCCATGCACACCAACGTCGTCACCGTTGAAGATTTCTACACCCGGCACGCGGGCGAACTCGAACTGCGGCTCAATGCGGGCGCGGGCGGCCTGAAGCGGATCATCCGCGAACCCACCGTGAACCGTCCGGGACTTGTGCTGGCCGGATTCAAGCGCTACTTCGCCTACAAGCGCGTCCAGGTGATCGGTAATGCCGAGGCCTTTTATCTCAAGTCCCTGCCGGCCGAGGAGCGCGAAGCCTGCTACCGGCGGTTGTTTTCCTTCAAGATTCCGTGCGTCATCTACTCGCGCAATCTGCGGCCCGACCGGTTGTTTCTGAAGATCGCCGAGGAGAAGGGCGTTCCCGTTTTCACCTGTCCGCTCATCACCATGAAGGTCGTGAATCGCGCCACGCTCGCGCTCGAGTCGTTGTTCGCCCCGCGCGGCAGTGAGATGGGCAGCATGGTGGACATCCTCGGCGTTGGCGTGATCGTTCGCGGTGAAAGCGGCATCGGCAAGAGCGAGTGCGTGCTGGCGTTGATTGAGCGCGGTTACAGCCTGGTGGCGGATGACATCACGCGCGTGCTGCTGCTCGATGGCCATGACGTGATCGGCACCTGCTCGGATGTCACCCGCAATCACATGGAGGTGCGCGGCATCGGCATCATCAACGTCGCCCAGATGTTTGGCATCAAGTCGATCCGCCGCGAGAAGCAGGTGGACCTCGTGGTGTCGCTGAAAGCCTGGGAACACGTGCCCGACGTGGACCGGCTCGGCATGGAGCAGGAATACGTGAAGATCCTCGGCATCAACATTCCGCACATCGTCATTCCGGTGCGGCCCGGACGCGATCTCGCCCGGTTGGTCGAGGTGGCCGCGTTGCAGGTCAAGTTGAAGAACGCCGGGTTCAACGCCGCCAAGGATCTCAACGA
>CAYXDZ010000004.1:0-8370 GCA_964463815.1 uncultured Verrucomicrobiota bacterium
CGATCCGGTCGTCGCTGTTGCGGATGAAGTAGTCGGCATCGTTGTCCGTGGCGTTGGCTGCGGTCTGGAAGATCGTGCGCCAGGAACTCCGGCTGGCCGCGGGCGAAAACACATCCACCAGCACCGAGTATTGATTCACACGGCTGCCACCGCCGTTGGCTGCGATGCCGGGCAAAGCGCGCAATGCATTCGCAGTGCCCGCGCGCGTGGTGATGACTCCGGACAAGGTGGTGCCAAGATCATCCGACAGCGAGGCGGTATGCGCGGGCGGGCTGCCGAGGATTTCCAGCGGTTGGCCGGTTGTGGCCGCAGCCAGGGAGCCTGCCTGCTCGAATTCCCAAAGTCCCCGCAACCCTGCGGCGGCGCAGCGCCCGTTGGCCACCAGCATGGAACCGGCGAACAGGGTGATCAGGAGCGAGTGACCAGTGAGGCGTGTGAGCAACATGCGGTGATCAAATTGAATTATCCGAAGTGCGAAGGATGGGGTAGACAATAGATGCCAGCGACCAATGATTGAACTGAAATCGCCCGGCGCAAACTGCCGGAATCTTCCACTCCTTTGGCGAGCGCGATCCGGTTGATCGCTTGCTGGATGCCTGGCTGCTCGTTTAGGCTTCCGGGCAGTTCAACCAACTTCCAGCCATGAACCTCAACCGGCGCACCTTCTTCCTCGCCAGCACGGGCCTGCTCGGCTCGACGCTGCTGACTCCACGGCTCTACTCCCAAGCCGCCACCCCGGCCGCCAACGGAGCGGGACTCCGCACCATCACCTACAACGTCTTCGCGACCAAAGGCTATCCGGAGACCGAAACCAACCGTGAACTGCTTCGGCGTGCCCGGCCCCAGATGGTCCAGCGCCTGGCGCACGAACTGGCCCTTTACGATCCGGATCTGATCACCTTTCAGGAATCGCCCGCCGAAGAAGTAGTTGCGGCCATCGCGCGCGCCCTGGGCTATCGCCACACCTACTTTCCCGGTGGCTTTCCCGGCGCGGTCATCACGCGGTTCAACATCGTTGAATCCCGGAACTGTCCCTTGGTCGAGGGCGAGCGCCCGCCGGACCTGTTCACGCGCCATTGGGGTCGCGCGGTCCTGGAACGGAACGGGCGCAGACTCATCGTTTACAGCGCGCATCTGCATCCCAGCGACGCCGGGGTGCGTGCCCGCGAAGTCACTACGGCCCTGGCGGTGATGGCTAAGGAAATTGCCGGCGAAGTGCCCATGCTGTTTCAGGGCGATCTGAACCACCGGCCGGACGAACCCGAGTACGCCCGCTGGCAGGCGGCCGGGCTCGTGGACCTGCTGGCGGCGGACGGCGCGCCGCGTCAGTTGACCTTCACCAGCGCGGTGCCCGAGAAGTGCATCGACTTCATCTGGGCCAACGCAGCCCTGGCGCACCGGCGGACTTCGGCGCGGGTGTTGTTCGAGGGGGCCTTTCGCACCAACCCGGTGGATGAACGCTCGTTCGCGTTGAGCGATCATCTGCCCGTCCTGGCCGAATTCTCCGGCGATTGGTAAAACCCGGCGTGCAAGAAAGCGTGGCCGAAACGCCGCTGCTCTCCGGCTTGTCAGCCGGCGGTCGTCACCCATGCTTCGCCGGTAATCACTTGGAAGAATGCCCGCTCCCGACATATCGAACTGCGGCCACGAGAGCAACGCCACCACTCGCCCCTCGCCATCATGAATCTGGCGATTCGCGGCATCGGGGCCGGCTTCGGCAAGGAACACGCCGACACCTTCCGCAGTGTCCAGCATCCCGACCTCCGCAACGACACCGCGACGCGCGTGAGCGCGAATCCCAAACGGCGAAGCCACTTCGCAGGTCTTTTGCGAAGCGAAAGACAACTCCACGCCAACTCGCCACTCAACGACTCGGAATGGTTGTCCAAAGATGATGACGTGCGCTGCCTGTTTGGCATGCCTCAGTGAGCATCGCACAAATGGTTCGAGAGCATGAGCGAAGAAGGCGCGCAACTCAGCAATCCATTCTCCACCGGGGGTGGCGGCCTCAATTTCGAAAGACACGTCCAAACTGGCTTTATCGTCCTCATGCTCACCGGTGGAGTTGTGCCGTGCGACAAAGCCGGGCGGGTAAGGGGCAAGCCGATCCTTCACAATTCCGATGCCCTGGCACCAGCGGCGAGGCACGGTTGGCAGCGTCTCGGGGCGAGCGCGCTCTCCATCTCAAAATCGCCGCGTATGGTGCATCTTCAAGCGTTCCGCCGGCAGACCTGGTCGCTTGCCCAGCGAGTCGACTTTTGATCGGGGTCAAAGACCTCAGCTCTACGCCGGGTTTATCGTCGCGCACATGAATTCGTCCGATGTTCCTTCGCCCGGTCGCATCAAAGCATCGGCTGCCAGCATGCGCCAGCTTGGCGCTCTTCTGTTGCGCATCACCCGCATTTTGCAGCACTCACAAATTATCTCGTTGGTGACACGCGGTTCGGGCAGGCTCGGGCTCGCCATGAAGCCAACCCCGGGGCCACCCTCGCGCAAACTGTCGCTGAGCGAGCTAGCGGCCGAGCCGTTCCGGCTCTTTTTCCCCGCCGCCGTTCTGGCGGGCATTCTCGGCGTGGCGGTGTGGCCACTTTACTTTGGCGGCATGCTGAGCATGTATCCGGGCGCGGGTCACACCCGGTTGATGGGGCAGGGGTTCTTTGGCGGCTTTATTGTGGGTTTTCTCGGCACGGCGCTGCCCCGCATGTTGTCCACGCGTCCGCTGCCGGCTGCGCTGATCGGCTGGTTGCTGGCGTGTTTCGGGATTTTCACGGGCGGCAATTTCCTGGGGCGAACCGCGCTGGGCGACGCGGCGTTTCTCACGCTGTTGCTTTCGTTCACCGCCGCTCTGGCCGTGCGGCTCGGCCAACGACGTGACCTCCCGCCGCCGGGCTTCGTGCTGGTGGCGCTGGCTTTCGTGTGCGGGCTCGCCGGCGCGGTCATCGGGTTGCTGAACGCGTGGGTGGAGCTGGACCCGTACTGGTTGGTGTTGCGACCGTTGCTCGCCTATCAGGGATTCGTGCTGCTGCCGGTCCTGGGCGTGGGTGGCTTTATTCTGCCGCGATTCCTCGGGTTGCAGAACCGCCAGGATTTCCCCGAGGCGCTGAAACCTTCACGCGCCTGGTGGTTGCGCGCGTTGTTTGCGTTGAGCGCGGGCAGCGTGATTCTGGCGTCCTTCATTCTGGAAGTGGGGGGCTGGTATCGGACGGCCTACCTGGTGCGGTTCGCCGCTGCTGCGGGCTACTTGCTGAGTGAAGTGCCCGTTCATCGCGCGGGTTGGTCGGGGGGCGCGGTGAGCTGGACGTTGCGGGTCGGCCTCGGGCTGGTCTTGCTGGGGCTGCTGTCCGTGGCGGTAATGCCGGTCTATCGCGTGGCGCTGCTGCACATCTTGCTGGTGGGTGGTTTGGGAGTGATCACGCTGGTGGTGGCGACGCGGGTGGTGTTTGGCCACAGCGGAAATGCTCCCTTGCTGGCCGCGCCGAATCGCTGGCTGTGGGTGGCGCTGGGGTTGATCCTGCTGGGCATGGCGACGCGCATCAGCGGCGATTTCCTGCCGCATATCATGATCAGCCACTACAACTACGGCGCTCTGTGCTGGGCGCTCGGGATTGGTCTTTGGGCTTGGAAGGTTCTGCCCAAAGTGCTTCTTCCTGATCCCGAGAAGTGAGTTGCAGTAAAGCTGGCGACGTAGGTTAATCATGCAGGCGGGATGAAGGGTCGAATAGTAGAAGGGTTGAAACGTCCAGTCGGTGCGGCCCTTTTAACGTTTTGACTTTTCAACCCTTCAACCGTTTTTCCCTTCCGGCTCTCGTCGCCGCACCAAACCCTCCTTTACACCCCCGGACGCGGTGATTACCGTCCGTTTATGCCGTCGCCCTTTGACCCGTCGGACTTTGAAGATCACGAGTTCAAGACCTCGCACCAGGCCAGTTACCGCCCGGCGAACCCGCCCGCGAACGTCGCGCAAGCCGCGGCGCAACGCCCGCCCACGCGCGAGGAAGTGGATCATCGCGTCGGCGAAATGCAGCAGCGGCTCGCCGAGTTGAAACGCGCGCAGGAGAACCTGGAACGCGAACGCGCGGGCCTTGAGGAAACCCGCCGCCGGCAGATGGAGTATGAGAACAGCCGCGGCGAGATGCTGGAGCAGCTCACGCGCGGCGTCGGGATGCTCGAGGAAGCCGAGGTCAACGCCCGGCGCGAGGTGGACGCCATGGCCGGCGCGCTGGCGGATTTGCGGCTCGCCCTCGAACGCGTGCAAGGACTGCGCGAAGAGACGTGGACGAGTGAGAATTTTCAGATCGAGCTCACCCGCGCTCTGACGGTGCTGGAGAACGCGCGGATGGAATGGAATTCCGTGCGCGTTAAGTTTCCAGTCGTCGATCAAACCCCCGAGGAACTGGCAGCCAGCCGGGAAGCGGCGGCGCGTCTGGGGCATCCCTTCCTCCAGCCGCAGGACTGGCCGCAGCTGTTCCGGCTGGGCATCGCGCTGACCTGGCCGTTGATACTCGTGGGACTCGGTATTTTTGTGGTGTTGCTGTTGCGCAATTAAGGTCGCTCGTTCATGGGACTTTTCCGCAAAAAGAACGATCCAATCAAAGACCGCGAGAAGAACCTCGCGTCGGAAATTGATCAGTTGGAGGACCAGATCCGCGCGTTGAAAGGCGTGCTCAAGCAGGCGGAGCTCGATCCACAAGGCACCCCGCCCGCGCCACCGGTTCGCCGCCCGGCCGCGCGTCCGGCAGCCGCCGTCGAGCCCGCCAAGACACCGGCCGAACCCGTGTTCGAGCCGGTGGACCAGCAACGCCTGCAAGCCGCCGCCAACCCGTTCAAGGAGAAGCATGATCCACGCGCCTTGCAACGCGAGGGGTCCACGTCCCTCTTCGAGAAAGTGGCGCGCTATTTTCGCGGTCCCACCAGCAGCAATCCCAAACTGGTCAGTTACCTCGCTGCCGGCAACATCCACGGACTGCAACCGCTGCGTTACGAGCGGCGCGTGGCGCGCAACCGTCTGCTGCTGTGGATCGTGATCATCATCGTGCTCATCGTCGGCCTGCTGAAGGTGATGCTGCCTTGAACGCCGGTCTCCTTTCTTCTGACTTTCATGCCTGCCGTAAACCTTCTGACTCTCTGCCTGCTGCTGTTGCTTTCAACCGGGCTCCCGGCGGCCGAGGTTGGGCCGGGGGTCAGCAGCGTTCAACTTGAAGCGCTCAAGCGGTTGCAAGGTGTCGATCTCGAAGCGAACCCCACGCTGAAGTCGGCAGTCCTGAGAATTCTCGAAACCACGCGCGGCACCCCGCAGTTCGTCGAGTTGGTCGAACAGTTCAAGCTGACGGGCCACAGCGAAGGTTTGTTGGAAGTCGCGCTGCGGCATCCAGCCGGGGAAGCGGGCGTCCAAGCGATACGCTTGATTTTGGAGGCCGGAGATCACGCACTCGTCCAGTCGGCTTTGGAAGGTGCCGAACCTCGATCAACCGCGTGCGTTCAAGTACTGGGCAATACGCGGCTCCCGATGGTGAATGAATTGGTGTTGCCGCTGTTGAGCCGTGACGCGACGGGTGAGGCGACTCGCCGCGAGACGATCAAGGCGCTCGCCAAGAACGAATCCGGTGCGCAACAACTGTTGGCACTCGCAAAAGCAGATCGCCTGGACGAGTCGCTGCGATTGACCGCCGCCACGGCCTTGAGCCAGGTGAGTTGGCCCGCCATTCGCGCCGCGGCGGCGGAAGTCCTGCCCCTGCCGCGCGCCGGTGGTGATGAACCGCTGCCACCGATTTCCGAGCTGGCGACGCGTCGCGGTGATCCCGTCAACGGCCGGCGTGTTTTCTTCAGCGACACCACGGCGTGCCAGCGCTGCCACGTCATCCACGGTGAAGGTGTGGCCGTTGGCCCGGACCTTTCCCTGATCGGCGACAAGCTCGGCAAGGACGCCCTGTTGGAGTCCATCCTTGATCCCAACAACGGCATCGCGTTCGGCTACGAAGCGTGGACCGTCACGACGACCGGCGACGAGGAAGTGTACGGCTTGATCGTGAGCGAGACGGCCGAAGAAGTAGCGGTGAAGGACTTGTCCGGCATCGTGCATCGGATCGCGAACTCGAAAATCGCGGACCGCGTGCCGTCAAAGTTTTCGCTCATGCCGGCCGGTTTGCAGGCGACGATGAGTGTGACCGAGTTGGTCGATCTGGTGGAGTACATGAGCCAGCTCAAAAAAGCCCCCGCGCCATGATGCCAACACCCGCCTGGGATCGCCTCGAAGCCATCGCCCGCGAAGAAGTTGCCGGCGTGCTGCGTGGGCTGTCACCGGAGTTGCGCGACTCCGCCGCCGCCGTGGCGTTAAGTTGCGAAGCGGTGTCGGCCAACTCGAGCGCTGCGGATGGTCTGGGCGACGATCTGCTCGGCCTTTTCATCGGCCCGGATTTCGTCAACGAAGAAGGTCATGGTTCGCTGCCGCCGCAGATCATCCTTTTTCTGGAGAGCCTCTGGGAATTCTCGGAGGGCGACGAAGCCGTGTATCGCGAGGAAGTGCGGACGACCTACCTCCACGAACTCGGCCATTACCTCGGCCTGGACGAGGATGAAGTCGAGGAACGCGGACTCTGATGGCCGGGTTGTCAGGGAGCGCCGTTGGGAGCTAAGATTTTCTAACCTCGCGCGCCAGCCAAGCCTTGGCGTACGTCCAGATGCCCTCGGCGGTGCGCTTGGCCAAACCCATCGCGGAAGCAGCCTCCTCCATCGTCATGCCAACGAAGTAGCGCAGCTTCACCAACTCGGCCGCGGCCGGATCTTCCGTTGACAGTTTGTCGAGCGCCTCATGGACGGCCAGCAGTTCGTCCGGCGGGGCCGCCAGTACGATGGCGGATTCATTCAGTTCGGCGTGTTCGACGCCGCCGCCGCGCTTCTGGCTCAACTTGCGCCGCGCGTGCTCGACGAGAATGCGGCGCATCGCCTCGGCCGCCGCGGCAAAAAAATGCGCGCGGTTGGCCCAGCCTTGCTGGTTCGAGCCGACCAGGCGCAGCCAGACCTCATGCACCAGCGCCGTGGCCTGCAAGGTGTGCCCCGAGGCTTCACCCGACATCTTGTGTCCGGCCAGGCGGCGCAGTTCATCATAAACCAGCGGCAGCAACTCCTCGGTGGCCTGGGGATCGCCGGCTTGCGCGGCGTTCAGGATGCGGGTCACGTCGTTCATGCGTCGGCGAGAAAATCCTTTAGTTCGCGGGCGAGTCGCTCGACCGGCAGGCCGACCACGTTCGTGAACGAGCCGTCAATGCGTTCGATGATCAGGTGGCCAAACTCCTGGACGGCGTACGCGCCCGCCTTGTCGAGCGGATGGATGCGCTTGAGGTAGCCTTCGCGTTGATCGCGGTTCAGGCGGTGAAACTTCACGTGCGTCAGTTCGGCGAAACAAACCTGGCGGTGACGGCGCAGGTGCAGCAGGCAGACGCCCGTGATGACTTGATGCACTTTCCCCTGCAACCGGCGCAACATGCCGCACGCGTCGATGAAACTGGCCGGCTTGCCCAGAACTTTCCGGCCCAGACACACCTCGGTGTCGGCCCCGATCACCACCGCGTCCGGGAACCGCTTGGCCAGCACGCGCGCCTTGCGATACGCGTTCAACTGGCAGGACTCCACCGGCGTCATGTGACCGGGGCTGAGTTCCGGGGCTTCGCTGGACAGGGCGCGAAAGGGAAACCCCAGCAGCCGCAGCAGTTCGCGCCGACGGGGCGAGGCGGAGGCCAGGATGAGTTGCGGGCGGGTCATGGCAGGGAATGCACGCGGGTGCGGAACACGCCTCGAACGTAGGCGAGCAGGGGGCGCTCGTCGAGTCCCCAGACGGGAGACCGAAGCGAGGCTCAGGCTGGCCCTGAAGAGGCGGGCCGTTCCGCTCGTGTTGCCCCAGTTCGCTGTCCGGAGCGGGCAATTTCAACGCACGGCGGCGGCTCTTTCCAAAGGCAGGCGGGTGGCCCATGCCAAAACGAAGATGCTGGTCGCCGGCGAGATCAGTTCACGCGGTGACGGGGGGCTGTTTGTGAGCTTGGAGCAGGGGAATGGTCGCTTCGAATGCTGCTTCAAGCTGCTGACACAGCACGGTCAGTTCAGCCGTCGCCGCGGTGCCGGCCTTGTTTTCAATTTCCCCGGCAATCCCGGCCACCGTGTCGGCGCCCATGTTGCGGCTGCTGCCCTTGAGGGTGTGGGCATGGCGCATCAGCAGGTCGCCATCCGTGGGGGCAAGGCTCTGGCAAATCCGGCCGAGCAGTTCGCGCCCGTCGCTCACGTAGAGGTCGATGAATTCCGCGACCACGTCCGGCCCGCCCGGTTCGCCCAGCTCGCGGAGCCGGTTGATCGCCTCGGCATCGACCTGGGCGGCGACCT
>CAYXDZ010000004.1:8470-25188 GCA_964463815.1 uncultured Verrucomicrobiota bacterium
GTGGGAGCTGCGGCCGGGGAATCCGTTGAAGCCCGCGCAGCCGGTGCGAGCTCGGCCAGTGAAGCCAGCACCTTGTCCAGTTCATGCTCCCGCAGCGGCTTGCTCAGGTAGCTGTCCATGCCGGAGGCCAGACACTTCTCGCGGTCGCCCACCATGGCGTTCGCGGTCATGGCGATGATGCGCGGTTGCGGGATTCCACTCCGGGCGCGAATGGCCCGCGTGGCTTCGTAGCCGTCCATCTCCGGCATGTTGCAATCCATCAAAATCACGTCGTAAAGAATGCTCTCGATCGCGGCGAGCGCCTCGCGACCGTTGCCGACGCAATCCGCCTGATAGCCGAGCTTCTGCAGCGTGCGGGTGGCGACCTTTTGATTCACCGGATTATCCTCCGCGACCAGAATCCGGAGATGGGTCTTGGGCTTGATCCGCTCGCCGACAACCCGGGTCTGCCGGCGCTGGCGGAACGCGGTGCCGGACTCGCCGGCAAGCAGGTTGGCGAGGCAGTTGTAGAGATCACTTTGTTTGACGGGTTTGACGAGGCTGGCCTGGATGCCGAACTGGCGCAGTTCGGACGCGGGCACCGGCTGGCCCAGCGAACTCAACAAGATCAACGCGGCACTGCGAAGCGACGGCTCGGCGCGGATCGCCCCGGCCGTCATCAGGCCGTCCATCTCCGGCATCTGCATGTCGAGGATGACGAGGTCAAACGCCTTGCCCGCGGCGGCGGCCGTGCGCAAGGCGGACAGCGCTTCGGCTCCGGAGGCGACGGCTTGATGCTCCACGCCCCAGGCCTCGAGATGGCTGTCAAGAATGCGCCGGTTGAGCGTGTTGTCATCGACGATCAGTGCGCGCGCGCCCGTCAGGTTGCGGACGCGTTCCCGTTCGCGCCGGACTGCCGGCGGTTGCTGCTCGAGCCGGACCGTGAACCAGAAGGTCGAGCCCCGGCCGGGTTCGCTGCGCACATCCATTTCGCCGTCCATCATCCCGACCAACTGCCGGGAGATGACCAGGCCCAGCCCGGTGCCGCCATGCTTGCGCGTCGTGCTGGCATCGGCCTGGGTGAAGGCTTGGAAGAGGCGTTGCCGGGCGGCGGGTTCGATGCCGATCCCGGTGTCGATCACCGCGAAACGCAGGCGTACATGCTGGTCGGTGTCTTCGAGTTGCGTGACTTCGAGCGCCACCTCACCGCGCTCCGTGAACTTCACGGCATTGCCCAGCAGGTTCAGCAGCACCTGCCGCAGCCGGCCGGGATCACCCCGCAGAGCGGCCGTCACACCGGGGGCGATCAAGGCGCCCAGTTCCAGCCGCTTGCTGGCGGCCGTTTCCGCCACCATGTCCAGCGAATCCTCCACGACTTCGCTCAACTCAAAATCCAGGTGTTCGAAGTGCAGTTTGCCGGCCTCGATCTTGGAGAAATCGAGGATGTCATTGATGATGGTCAGCAGGCCCTCGGCGCTCCGGCGGACTTGCTCGGCGTAATCGAGTTGTTCGGCGTTCAACCCGGAGGCCAGCAGCAAATTCGTCATGCCGATCACGCCGTTCATCGGGGTGCGGATTTCGTGGCTCATGTTCGCCAGAAACTCGCTCTTCGCGCGATTGGCCGCCTCCGCCGCGTCGCGCGCGCGTTCGAGTTCCGCCTGGGTCCGGTGGATGTCCGTCACGTCGTGGACCATGGTCAGGAAGTGGTCCACTTCGCCGTTCTCCCGACGGACGCACTTGGCGGCGATGACGGTGTGAACGACGCTTCCGTTCGGTCGTAGAAAGCGTTTCTTGAGCGAGTATCCATCGGCCCGGCCGGCCATGACACGGTTGAAGTGCTCCTCATTCTCGGCGAGGTCGTCGGGGTGGGTGGTTTCCGCCCAGGTCATGCCCGCGAGTTCCTTGCGCTCCCGGCCCAAAATCTCACAGAGCCGGTCGTTGAAATGAATCCATCCCTTGTCCGGCGACGTGATGGCCATGCCGACGAGGCCGAGCTTGAAGTAGGCGCGAAACTGCTTCTCCCGCCGACGCAATTCCTCCTCCGCCGCTTTACGCTCGGTGATGTCTTCGGCGATTCCCAGCAGGTACTGCGGCCGGCCCTGCTCGTCGTGGATGGGGATCTTCCGGGTGTGGACGAGGCGGCGACCGCGATGCCGCGTGTCGAGGGGCTCAGCCGGGATGTCCACCAGTTTGCCGTTGGCCAGTGCCCGCCGGTCATCCTCGATGAACCGCGCGGCCACTTCCGGCGGGAAGAAGTCGTGGTCGTTTTTGCCCATCATTTCGGCGTTGCTGTAGCCCGTGAGAGCCTCGCCCGCCTTGTTCCACAGCACAAACCTCAGATCGCTGGCCTCCTTGATGAACACGGAGATGGGCAGGTTCTCGACGACGGCGGTGAGAAAGGACTGGGCGCGCTGAAGCTCTTCTTCGCGGCGTTTGCGTTCGGTGATGTCCACGGCCACGCCCAGAAGATGCGTGATCTCGCCCTGTTCGCCTCGCAGCGGCCGCTTGATCGTCTGGAACCACCGTGTTTCACCCCGGTGATTCGTGAGCCGTTCCTCCGCGGTGACCTGTTCCCGGCCCGTCTGCCAGACTTGCTGGTCGTCCTGTTCGATCTTCGCAATCACGTCGGCATCCGGGAACACCTCCTTGCTTAGCCGCCCGGTCTTCTTCGCCGGGGTCAGGCCGCTGAAGGCCGCGCTCGCCTCGTTGACCAGGGTGTAACGGCCGGCGCGGTCCTTCACAAAAATCATGTTCGGATCCGTGTCGATCACCGTGCGGATGAAGCGATCCTGTTCGCGCAGCCGCCGCTCGGCCTCCTCGCGTTCCCGAACCTCCTGCACCAACTCGGCGGTGCGGCTGCGCACCTTCTGCTCCAGGGAGCCCTGCGCTTCGAGCAGGGCCTGCTCCGCGAGTTTTTGCGTGGTGATGTCCACCGCGAACACCATCACTCCCACGATCCTGCCCTGGGCATCCCGGTCCGGCAGCCGGTCGGTGCGCAGCCAGAGCGTCCGGCCGTCGGCACCGCCCACGATCTCCTCGCACCCCAGTTTGGGCGTGCCCGTGCGGATGATTTCCAGGTCATCCTCGTACAAATGCACGGCATGTTCGGGGTCCAGCTCGAACAGTGACCGGCCCTCGATGTCGGCCGCCGGGAGTCCCAGCAAGGCGGCTCCGAAGCGGTTGATGCGCAGCGCGCGGTTGCAGGTGTCCTTGTACATCACCAGGGCCGGCATCGCGTCGAACATCACCTGATAATGCTGCCTCTGCTGCGCGATCTCCGCCTCCGCCAGCTTGCGCTCGGTGATGTCGCGGGCGATGCCGATGACACCGCAGATGGCACCCGTCTCATCGCGGTGCGGCATGGTCGTGGTCTGCATCCAGCGGACGGTGCCATCGCGATGAACTTCCCGGTCCTCCTTCGCCACGATTGCGTTGCCGGTGCGTATGACGTTCTGCTCGTCCGCCTGGAATTCGGCGGCTGACGCGGCGTCGAACAGATCGGCGTCGGTGAGTCCGAACATGCTTTCCGGTGAGGAGAAGCCGGCTTTGAGCGCGGTCGCCCGGTTGACCTGCACGAAGCGGCATTCCGTGTCCTTGAAGTAGATGTAATCGGGGGAATGCTCCATCAGCGCGTGCAGGAGGGCCTGTTTGCGGGCGAGCGCGCGTTCGGTGTGCTGTCGTTCCTCGACCTCCCGGCGAAGCCGGGTGTTTGTTCGGGCCATCACGCGGGTCCGCCAGATAGCAAAGGCCAGGACGCACCCGGCGATGACCGCCAGCGTCTGCAACCGGCTTCGCGTCCAGATCGAGGGCCGGCTGGTGACTTCCAGCGAGCGGGGATCGTTGAACGCCAGATGCACCATGCGCACCTGGGAGGTCAGGTCGCGCTCGAACTGTAAAACTCCGGTGATGCGGACCTTGGATTGCAGGGGTGGACTGGCGTGCCCGGAGTCGTTTTGGTGCTGGCTGCTGGCTTCGATGACCCACTCGCCGACTTGCACCAGGTAAACCACGGCATTCAGCCGGTGACTTTCGCCAATGAGCCGGCCCTCAATCTGGGCCCACGACTGGTCATTGGCATCGTCCAGCAAAGTGGCCTCGGAGAGCACCAGCGGCGGCGGGAGTGCGTCGTGGCCCGCGTGACGAACCGCGGCATCAAGGAGCAGGGCGCTGGTGGCTTGAAAACTGGGATAACCGACCGCCTCCACCAGTTCACCGGGAGCAACCCGCACTCCGACCTGCGGGGTGACGAGTGCGGCCCGCGTCTGATCCTGAAGATAGAATGTTCCGTCCGGCCGGCGCAGGGTGACTACGCCACGAAGCTTGACCAGCGCGGGCGGTTCGGTGCTGGCGCGAAACTGTCGCAGCTCCATCAAGGTGGTCACCGGCAGCGAGAACAGATCGGTCGGGGCCGCGCGTTCGATCTCGATGAACTCCACCGCCGGCACACGCAGTTCGAGGCCGGTGAGTTCACGACGTTCGTTGAACTGGCTCGCAACCACGCCGCGCAGCCGCGCGGTGGCGTGCTGGAAGGGTTCGAGAGCCGGGGTTCCGGGCAGGCGCAAGGTGAACTTGCCCGAGTGATCACTCGCGTCGGCGACCAGCATTCCATCCTGATGCCGGGCGGAATGCATGGTGGCGTGCATTTCCACCCATTGGCTGTCGTAACCACCCCCCCGCAGCTCCTGCACGGTCACCGCTCGCGGCGGTGGCAGTTCGCCGCTTCCCAACCGGCGCACTTCCGTGGCCTGTATAATGGGGGCAAAGTCACCTGGATCACTGGTGCCGACGATTTCGATGCGGTCTCCCGGCCGCGCATCCGGCGGCTGATTGGTCAGGACCACGTAGATGCCGCTCGTTTCATCCTGCACGAACAGCTCATTCCAGGTGGGAAAATGGTAGGTGATCACCCCGGTGAGGCGCACCGGATGTCGCTTTGCCGCCAGCTCGGGACTGAGCGAGCGGATGTCGGCAATGCGTGTCAACACCGGTTGGTCAGATGCGGCCCCGGCAATGCTGTCCGCGGCTATTACCGGGGATGGGACTTGCGCGGCCAGCAAAGACGCGTGAAGCAGTCCCGCCAGCCAGCCGAGCCGACGCTGGTAGCCGTGGTTCATCTGGAGCCGTGTACCCTGGCCACCAGACGCTCCGGCCTGACAGGGCAAGGTATGGGTTCATCGGCAGAACCGGGCCGCAGGTTAAGCGCCCGCGCCGGAGGATTTCGTTGCCTCGCCGTGGACGGTCCTTAAGCTGCCGCCGTGTTCGATCCGTCCTATCCGTTGGGCTTGATCGCCGGCAATCGCGGCCTGCCGCTGGTGCTGGCCCGCGAAGCCCGGGCAGCCGGCATCCCGAAGATCATGGCGGTTGGTTTCGAAGGCGAGACCGACCCCGCCCTTGCTGGTCTGGTGGATGAACTCGTCTGGCTGCGCGTCGGCCAGTTGGGCAAGATGATCCAGGCCCTCGCCTCGCGCGGCGTGCGGCAGTGCGTCATGGCGGGTCAACTGGCGCCGAAGAACCTCTTTGATGTGCGGCCTGACTTGCGTGCCATGGGCCTGCTCCTGCGGCTCCGGGAAAAGAACGCCCACACCATTTTCGGCGCGGTGGCGGACGAACTGATGAAAGACGGCATCGAATTGATTTCCGCGCTCCCCTGGCTGAAGCCGGTCATGCCGGCGGCGGGTTTTCAACTTGGCTGCGAGCTTTCGCCGGAGCAGCGGGCGGATGTTGAATTTGGCCTGCGCATCGCGCGGGAGGTTTCCCGGCTGGAGATCGGCCAGTCCGTGGTCGTCAAGGAGGGCACGGTACTGGCGGTCGAGGGCTTCGAGGGTACGGACAAATGCCTCATGCGCGGCGGCGATCTCGCCGGCAAGTCTGGCGGCGCGGTGGCGGTCAAGGTCGCCAAGGAGAATCACGACATGCGCTTCGACATCCCGTGTGTCGGCCCGCGGACGATCGAAACTTGTCTCGAGCACGGCATCGAAGTCCTCGCTTTCGAAGGCGGCCGCACGCTGTTGCTGGATCAACCGGAGGTGGAGGCCCTGATCAAGAAGCACAAACGCTTCGGCCTGGTGGCAATGGCATGACGACCGGCCGTCAATCCCCCCTCGGCAAATCACCAGGACAGCTTGAATTCACGAAATTCCAGTTGCTCATCGAGGTAAACGCGTCCTCCCTCGTGTCCACCAAGTTCCCAGTTGCAAGTGATGCTTACAACCACTCCATCGCTGGTCTTGTCGAAGTCGTGAAGTTTCAGCTCCTTGAGCCAGGCCTCCTTTCTTGACCCATCCGCATGATGCTTGATGGGCTTCATTTCGCGGCTCCACTTTCTTTCGCCTTCCGCCATGCTCAACACCAACACCGGGGCTGACAGGCCGGGAACCTCGTAAACTGCCAGCCGGGTGCCCGATTCAATCGCCAGTTCTGATACCGGCTCGGTTGGCAGTTCGCCCGCGTAACTCAGGCCCGCGAAAGGGCCGTCCATCATTCCGACGTAAAACCCTTCCCGCACCGAGGCCAGCCACCAGATACCAACGGTGACAACCACCACGGCTATCAGCGGTGGCAGGTAGTCCGCCCGTTTTCCGCGTGCCGGGTTGTCAGCCTTCGTGCTCAAGACTTCATCCTCGTGACCAGACCGCTGGTCGAACGCCCTGCGAGAAACGGGATGAACACGAACTTCCCGCCGCCGCTCTCCACCACCGCGCGTTCCTCCTGGTTGAGCGTCTCCAGCGAGTAGTCACCCCCTTTGACATACACATCCGGTTGCGCCACGCGGAGAAACTCAATCGCGGTCGCGCCGTGAAAAACGGTCACCGCGCCGACACACCCCAGCGCGGCCAGCACCAGCGCGCGGTCGTCTTCGTGGTTCAACGGGCGCGTCGGCCCTTTAAGTTCGCGCACCCCGGCATCGTCATTCGCCCCGACCAGCAAAATGTCCCCGTGCGCGGCGGCCGCCTCAAGGTAGGTGACATGGCCCGCGTGCAGCAGGTCAAAACAACCGTTGGTCACCACGACCCGCCGTCCCGCAGCCCGTTGTTCGGCCCGCCAGGGGCCAAGGTCAGACATGGCAATGATCTTATCCGCCGCGCGCATGAACTCAAGTTGCCGTCAGCCGGTAATTTGATGCAAGGGGATTGTCCGCCGGCAAAACGCGCTCGCCTCGCCACCAGGGTTCCCGCTAGCCTCGCGGCACCATTCGACTGACCTGAACGAATCAACGTGCTGTTTCCATTTCCTCCATTCCCCTGCGAGCCTCCCCGTGTCGTCGTCACCGGAGCCGGAATCGTGACCGCGCTCGGAATCGGGTGGACGCAGAACGCCGAGGGCTTCCGCTCGGGTCGCCAGGCGTTTCGGCCGGTGACGGCATTCGATGCCGCCCGCCAGCGGGTGCGCCAGGCGGCGGAAGTGGATTTGCCGGCGGAGTTGCCTCCGACGCGGCTCACCGCACGCCATGAACGGCGACTGGAACGCGCGGCGCGGCAGCTCTTGTGGGCGGGTGTGGAATGCTGGCGGCAATCGGGTTGGGGGCCGACCGAAAATCTGCCGCTCGTGCTCGGCACCACCAGCGGGGGCATGACGCTCGGCGAGGAGTTTCTGAAACAAGCGCAGGCCGTGCCCGCTTCCAACCGGCGGCAGCCCACGCGCGTGACGCACTATCAATGTCAGCGGCAGGCGATGAGCCTGATGGAGACACTCGGCTTCACCGGACCATTGACGATCATCGCCAACGCCTGCGCCTCGGGCGCGAACTCGATCGGGCACGCGTTTGATTTGATTCGCACCGGTCGAGCGAATCGCGTCCTGGCCGGAGGCTTCGACGGCTTGAGTGAACTGGTCTTCGCGGGCTTCAATTCCTTGCAGGCGATGTCGCCGACCGGTTGCCGGCCGTTTGCCGCGGATCGCGATGGGCTTGGATTGGGGGAAGGGGCGGCCCTGCTCGCGTTGGAAACGCTGGCCTCCGCAAAACAACGCGGGGCTGAAATTCTGGGGGAAGTGGTCGGCTACGGCGCGGCCACGGACGGGCATCATCTCACGCAGCCGCATCCGGAAGGCGAGGCCGCCCTGCAGTCGATGACCGAGGCGTGTCGCGTGGCGGGCATCGCTCCCGAACAGGTCGGCTACCTCAACGCGCACGGCACCGGCACGCCGTTGAACGACGGAGCCGAGGCGATGGCGATCAACCGCTGGGCCGGGGCCTCCGCGCCCATGATTCGAGTGAGTTCCACCAAGGCGAGCGTCGGCCATCTGCTCGGCGCGGCGGGTTCGGTCGAGGCGGTGATCTGCTTGATGGCGCTGCGCGGACAATGGCTGCCGCCCACGACGACGACCCGGGAGATCGATCCGGTCTGCCGGTTTGATTTTGTCAACGCGCCCCGCGAGGCAAAGCTGGGTTACGCGTTGACCAATTCTTTCGGCTTTGGTGGTGCGAATGCCTCGCTCATCTTTCGGAGGTGGTCGTGAGTCGCATTACGATTCAAGGCGTTGGTGCGGTCTCACCGGCCGGTTGGAGCGTGGCGGACCTGTTGCAAGCGGTGTCTCTGGGAACCCCCTTGTCGGTAACGGCATTGGAACGACCGGCCCGCGATTTCATGCTGCCGGTGCGGCGCGTGCCAGCACCCGCTTCCCCTCAAGCCTGGTTGCGACAACCGCGACTCCGGCGCGTGAGCTCTATTTCGCGATTCACCACCGCCGCCGCCTTGGAGGCGCTGGGTGCGGATGCCGGTTTGGTCGGTTCGGGTGCGTTGCGATTGGGCATCGTTTATTGCGTCATGGCCGGGTGCGTGAATTATTCCAGCCGCTTCTATCAGGAAGTGCTCGTTGATCCCGCGACGGCCAGCCCTTTGGTCTTTCCAGAAACAGTGTTCAACGCCCCGGCCAGTCATCTGGCAGCGTTGCTGGGCACCACGGCGGTCAACTACACGCAGGTCGGCGATGACACGGCGTTCGTGCAAGGGCTGGCCACGGCCGCCGGCTGGTTGCTCGAAGAACGCGTGGATGGCTGTCTCGTCATCGGCGCGGAAGAGTGTGACTGGCTCACTTCGGACGCGATGCGGTTGTTCACGCCCGCAACGATTCTCGCCGAGGGGGCGGGAGCGATCTACTTGAAGCGCTCGGAGCAGGGCGTGGCTTTGGAGGCCATCACCGATCCGCAAATCTACCTCGGCCGTGATTCGCGAGCGGCTGCGATTCTCGCGGTGCGGCACGAGTTGGAAACACTCGGCGATACGACGCACCTGTTCGATTCCGCTGCCGGTGGGGCTGATCCCTGGAAAGACTGGCCGGGTCGGCGGACTTCGCTCCGTCAGCTTACGGGAGACGCCTTTTGCGCCGCCTCGGCCTGGCAGTTGGTGGCGGCTGCGGAAGCTGTGCGCAACCCGTCTCCGTCCCGCGTTTCGGTCATGGTGGCCGGCTGTAATCACGCGGCGATTGGCCTGAGTTTGATCCGCGCTTGAACGCGCCTGAGCTGGTTTGGGCGAACCCGTTTACTCAGCGCGCGTCAGCGAGGCGGCAAACTCCCGGGCGGTTCGCTTGAACAAGCCCCGGGTTGTCCGGCCGGCCTTCTTCTCGATCCGCTTCAACTCCGCGTCGATCAGGTGGAGCGTGCGCTTCCGGCAGGGTTCATTGACCGAATCGATGCGCAAGCGGCGCAGGCGCGTGCGCGCGAGGTGCAGATCATGATGTTTGCCGAGCAACGCTTGGAGTTTCCAGGTGTTCCGGGCGAGGCGGGTGAGTTTGCCGGGCCGGATGGGCGACAGGCACGCCGCCTGATAATGGAGCGCCTTCACCTGCTTTCGCCAGCGATGCCAGCCCTCCATGTTGGGATCGTTGCGGTGTTTCCGGGTCAGCTTGCGCGCCTGGCGATATTCCCGGCGGAAGGACTCCAGCAAAACCGCATCGCTCAAGCGTGCGTGCAGCCGGCGACGGATGGCCCCGGCCGATCTGGTGAGGACAGCGATTGCCCGCTGTGTGGGCGGCGGAGTTGCGCGGGTCCGCACGCGTTCCTCGCCGAGGTGCAGCAACATCCGATGCAGCGAGTGCCGGGTGGTGATCTTCGCGTGCTTCCGCGCGAGCTTCTCGATGGTCTGCCGGATGACCAGCGGATCGCGATCCACGGCCAGGTTGCGCGCCACCGCCTGCAAACGCCGGTGTTCGCGCCCGCAAAAGTCGTCACCGGCGGAAGGTCGGAGCAAATCGAGGTACGCGCGGAATTCCTTCACGGCGACCCGGATGTCATGGACCAGTTCGTCGGTGCCGGCGCGATCCGTTTCCGGCCGGTTGGCAAGTTCCGCGAGCCGATCCCGCAGGGCGTCGGCGACGAGCGTGCGGATCGGCGGGGTCATGGCGGGGGCGTGGTCAATTCCACGAAAGGTCTTCCGGCGAATCGGCGAAGAGCTGCTGCTGCCAGCCAAGCTGCTTCATGATCGTCCGCCACAGGTGTTCGGACGGGGTGTGGAAGACCAGGTCGGTCGTCGCCGGAAAGGTCAGCCAGGACTCGCGCTTCATCTCATCCTCGAGCTGGCCGGGACTCCAGCCCGAGTACCCGGCGAAAATCTTGATGCGTTGAGTGGTCGAAAACGACCCGCCGATCTCGACCAGCTCCTCCAGCGAATGGCCGAGGTTGAGATTGGGCAGCACGTTGGCACCGGGCAGGAAATCGTCGTGGTGCAGGTAGCTCAGGGCGGCCGGCTGCACCGGGCCGCCGGCGAAGAGTTGTTGTTCCTTCAACTGCTCGGGCAGGTCCGCGAGGATGAGCTCGCCGACCTTGTTGTCACTGGCGCGGTTGACCATCAGCCCGAACGCGCCCTCCTCGTCGTGATGGCAGATCAACACCACCGAGCGATGAAAATACGAGCCGCGCAGCTTGCCGCCATCCAGCAGAAACTGGCCTTGCAAACTCTGGCCCTTGAACTTCGAAGCGCCCTTCATCGCGGCGAATTTGCTACAGGCTTGCGCGGCTGACAATGCCGTTTAGGCTGCCGCCATGAAAAAGCCCTTGTTCCTGCTCCTGCTGGCCTTCGTTCTGGCCGCCACCTTCACCGCCTGCAAATCCTCGCCGCGCGGCGACCGCGAATTCATCCCCGGCAAAGGCTGGGAACCGGTGAAATGACGGAGAAGCGCCGCAAGTTCAATCAATGGCTCATGGTCGCGCTCGGCGCTGGGTTGATCCTGCTCGCCTTGGTGGTGGCAGCGACCAGCGAACCTGAGCCCGAGTATGCGGGGAAAACGCTGAGTGAATGGCTGGAGGCAGCAAACATGGAGAAGCTGGAGCTTGCTCAACAGCAGATCTTGGAGAGTGCATTCGGCGGTGAAGTTGAGACAAACAGCCTTGGGCATGCTGCCCAGGTAATACGAAAGATGGGTGATCAGGTGCTGCCTCATTTGCTGATGAGATTGCAGACCAGAGAATCCTGGCTGACGCGCGCGCAGGATAAGATCAGTGAACTCTTTGAGTTTGTACCAGCGTCCCCTGATGCAAACTACGTTCAAGGGCTGGCCACAGTAGGCTTCGAAATTTTGGGCACCAATGGTTGGCCTGCAATCCCGGAACTTTCCGTCCTGTTGAGCAATACAAACTCTGCCATGCAAGCTGCCGCCAGTATGTGCCAACTCGGGGTTCCCGGCATAAGAGCAGTCCGTGCCGCGCTGCTTGATCCGAAGGTTTCGGACACCGCGAAGGCGGAGATTGTTTTTGCACTGACTTGGTGGAATGGCCCCATGCAGGCTGAGGTTGATCAGTCCGAGATCATCCCCATTGTGATGGGTTTCCTTGATTCGCCGCTCGAACGGCTGCGCCTCTGGTCGGCGCTCTATTTCAGCGAAATCCACGGTGAGCCAGAGTTTGTGGTCCCACAGCTTGTGGGCAGGCTGGATCATCCCGATCCCAGGACGCGCGCGTATATCGCCAGAGCGTTGGGCACCTACGGCACCAATGGCGTCGCCGCGATCCCAAAGTTGGAAGCCTTGCTAAAGCAGCCGGATGAACCCGCTCCGGTTAAGACTTTGCATGACTTTTACCGGGCAGCTTTGAAATCCATTCGAGGCGGCCATCAGGAGCAGACATTGCCTGAACCCTCTGAACGGCGGGATGCCTCTGCGGTTGATTAACCGTGCGGCCTTGACCGCTGGGAGCGCGGCTGTGTCCCGCCCGAGCGGGATCAGCCGCAGCAGTGGAGGACGTCGCCGGAGAATTCAATACACGGGCGCTTCTCATCTGCAGGACGAGGAGTATGTGCTGCGGGTGGCGCCTTGCACAAACCCGCGCTCCCTCCGCCGTCAGGACAGTCCGCGCTGGCATCTTTGAACCTGCGGTCCTATGCTCCAACATCATTTGAAAATGAATTCCTTTCCGCGCATGAAAACCTTCCTGCTTTGCCTGTTGTCCGCCGGTGTACTCACCGGAGCCGCTCACGCTGCCGGCCTGCCCGATGGTCGTTACCTCTACGTCGCGGTTCCCGGCATCCGCAACTACCTCGAATACGGCGGCCACGGCCTCCTCGTGTTCGACATCGACCGCGACTACCGCTTCGTCAAACGCATCCCCACCGCCGGCCGCGACAGCTCGGGCAAGCCGATCAATGTGAAGGGCATTTGCGCCAGTGCTGCGAATGGCCGCATTTACATCAGCACGATCAAACAGCTCCAGTGTCTTGATCTCGCCACCGAAAAGCTGCTCTGGGAAAAGGAATACCCGGCCGGTTGCGACCGCATGTCGATGGCGCCCGACGGTTCGTTCATCTACCTGCCGAGCTTCGAGAACAACTGGTGGCACGTCATTGATCCCGCCGACGGCCGCGAACTGGCCCGCGTCACCCCGAACAGCGGCGCGCACAACACCATCGTCGGCCTCGACGGCAAGGAGGCCTACCTCGCCGGCCTCCGTTCACCTTTGTTGACCGTGGCGGACGCGACCACGCACACCGCCGCCCGCACCGTCGGTCCGTTCAGCAACAACATCCGCCCGTTTACCGTAAACGGACGGCAGACCCGGGTCTATGTCTGCATCAACGATCTGCTTGGCTTCGAGGTCGGCGATTTGAAGACCGGCGCGAAGCTGCATCGTGTCGAGGTGGCGGGTTTCTCAAAAGGACCGGTGAAACGGCATGGCTGCCCGAGTCACGGGGTCGGCCTGACTCCGGACGAAAAGGAGGTATGGGTGGTGGACGCCCACAACCAGCGCCTGCACATCTTCGACAACACGGTCGAACCGCCGAAGCAACTCGCGAGCGTGCCAGTGCGCGACGAGCCGGGCTGGATCACGTTCCGGCTCGACGGTGCGCACGCGTGGCCGTCCACCGGCGACATTGTGGACGTGAAGACCCGCCAGGTGATCGCCCAACTCACCGACGAAACCGGCGCCGCCGTGATGAGCGAGAAGGTCGTCGAAGTGCATTTCAAGGCCGGCAAGGTCGTGACGACGGGTGATCAGTTTGGGTTGGGGAGGGTGAGGTAAAATTTTGAGCACCTTTCTTATGCGAGTATTGGAAATTGCGCGAGGTGTAGTTCCGTCCGATTCGTCGAAGGGGCCTTACCTAGACCTATCGGTTTATCTGAACGAGGATGGCACCTTCTCTGGCGACGTAGTGTTGCCTTCC
This sequence comes from uncultured Verrucomicrobiota bacterium, assembly GCA_964463815.1. Classification (GTDB taxonomy): domain Bacteria; phylum Verrucomicrobiota; class Verrucomicrobiia; order Limisphaerales; family RI-55; genus RI-55. The sequence goes on from CAYXDZ010000004.1 coordinate 22,039, forward strand.
GGCCCCCGACGTCTTCCAGGCAAATGTCGCATTGCCAAGCCGGAGCGCTTCTTTGCTGTTCCCGAGAAGTTGATGGCTCTGAAGCAATACCTCCGTGCGACTGAGCATCCATGTGAACTCGTGGTGACGCTTAGGGACTCAAGTTTCAATCTGTGTTGCTCATTCTTCAAGACGCAGGTCGAATCCCCGTCGATCTTGCTCGAATCACTCGAAGAACTGGAATCGTTGATCTGGCGGGTTGCCGATCCTGGCTACGTGCCGACCCCACTAACGCCGGCGGAAGAGCATGAAGCGGCTTTGAATGCCGAGTTTGCGTTGCACGCAGCAGTGCTCATTAATGACCTGGCACTGATTGACGAGATAATCCGGGTTCGTCCCGAGCAGCTTCAAATTGAGAACGGGAACGGATTCACGCCACTGGAACAAGCGGTATGGCTTGGGAGTGCGGAGGCAGTCGAGCGACTTGTCCGGAGCGGCGCGGACGTAAATGTAAGGGATGAGTTTGGGCAGACACCTTTACACATTGCCTGCAACATAGGCGACCAAAGGAAGGTTTCATTGCTGGTTGATCACGGAGCGGACATCAACGCCTTGAAGAAGAACGGCTATCGACCAATTCATTATGCAATGATCGCAAACCGAAACGATATCGTTCAGTACTTGAGGAGTAGGGGCACTCAGTTTGATCCAGATAAGCCGATTACCAAGGAAGCGTTGAGGGTCGCTCGAGACTGGAAACATGATGTTTGAGGTTCGAGTCTGGGGGCTGAAGGTGAGAGCGCATGGGCAGAGTCCGTGAGTTGACCCGCACGAGTGACCCCGATAGTCGCAGTTTGGCTGGCCAGTTATGTTGAGCGGTTGCCGTAGTTCACATGGGGTAGGGCGCGTCTCTCGGAGCGCGCCGCGGCTCGTCGAGAGTACGAGCCCTGCCAGTTCTGACATCGTCGAACGATTGCGCTGCTTGACCGCCTTACCTTTCCCCGCCACGTTCGCGCCGCTTTGGTCGCCGAGTCGCAAAGCCCGGCTCTGGCCGGCATCATCGAGTCCCTGGTGGATGCTCCCGCGGTGCAGTCCCTCAGATTGTCCGTGGGGTAGGGCGGAACGTTGGCGCGGGCGACGATGCGAAACTGCTCGGATCCTCGAATTCGCCGAGGCCGCCCTGATCTGGTTCGAGGAGCCGCTTTCCGGCAGGTAGTCAGTCAATCAACCGCCGCGTGAGGTCGCCGTACGCGTCGATGCGGCGGTCGCGGAGGAAGGGCCAGTGCGTGCGCGTGACATCCACTTTTTCCAAGTCGATCGGGACGATGAGGTTTTCCTCCTGGTCCACGCTGGCCTTTGCAAGAATCTGGCCGCTCGTGCCCGCCACAAAGCTTTGCCCCCAGAACTCGATGCCGTCACCGCCGTAGGGTTTCTCCAGGCCGATGCGGTTGGTCACCGCGACGTAGCAGCCGTTCGCCACGGCGTGCGAGCGTTGGATTATTTCCCACGCGCCGTGCTGGTTGACGCCGTACTCGGCCTTCTCACCGGGGTGCCAGCCGATGGCGGTCGGGTAGAACAGGATTTCCGCCCCCTGCATCGCGGTGAGGCGCGCGCCTTCGGGATACCATTGATCCCAGCAGATCAACACGCCGATCTTCGCGTATTTCGTGCGCCACGCTTTGAAGCCGAGGTCGCCGGGGGTGAAGTAAAATTTCTCGTAGAAGAGCGGGTCGTCCGGGATGTGCATCTTGCGGTAGATGCCCAGCAACGAACCGTCGGCGTCGATGATCGCGGCGGTGTTGTGGTAGAGACCGGCGGCGCGCTTCTCGAAGAGCGAGGCGATGATCACGACCCGGTGCTTCTTCGCGAGCTTGCAAAAGGCATCCGTGCTGGGGCCGGGAATGGATTCGGCCAGCTTGAAGTTTTCGTGGTCCTCGGCCTGGCAAAAATACTGGGAGCGAAACAGCTCCTGCGTGCTGATGATCTGCGCGCCGGATTTGGCGGCGCGTTCCACGCCGGCAAGGGTGCGCGTCAGGTTATCGGCGGGCCGGGAGGAGCATGCGGTCTGCACCAGGCCGAGTTGGATCATGGATGAGGAACGCTTCATGGCCGTTCGTTACTTCGCGACCGCCCGACGGTCAACCACCATCGTGCCGCCTTTGGCGTCGCCCGGGCTGCCGGCGTCGCGCTGGCCGAACATTTCCCGGATGAAGCGTCCCAGGGTTTCGTTGGTGGGACCATAGCCGGTTCCGTAAATATACTTTTCGAGATCCACCATCAGCTCGTCCGCGGTCGCATAGCGTTGGTCCAGCTCACGGGCGAGCGCGCGATGGAGGATCGCGTTCAGGCGGTCGTCGATGCGGGTGTCGAGTTTTCGATAATCCGGAATCTGCATCGACATGATGCGTTCGCGCGAGTCATCGGGCGTCTGGCCCTTGAAGATGTTGTAGCCGAGCAGCAGATGCCCCAGCACGACCCCGACGGAGAAGATGTCCGAGCGCTTGTCGGTGATCTGAAAATTCGCCTGTTCGGGGCTCATGTAATCCGCCTTGCCGGCGACCACCTCGCCCTCCTGGTCCTGCAACAGGCCGCGCGCCTTGGCGATGCCGAAGTCCGTGAGCTTCACGTCGCCCTCGAAGGCGATCATGATGTTCTTGAAGCTGACGTCGCGGTGAACGATGCCGAGGTTGTGGCCCTCGCGGTCCGCCTTGGCATGGGCGTAGGCGAGCCCGCGTGCGACCCGGCTGGTGATGAAGACGGCCAGTTCCAGGGGCAGAATGCGCTGCTTGTCCTTCAACTGCTGGGTGAACTGCTCGAGGTTGACGCCGCGGATCAGCTCCATGGCGATGAAGTAAACGCCGTTGGCCTCGCCCAGGTGGTAGGTCTGGACGATGTTGGTGTGGATCAGGTCCGCCACCAGCTTGGCCTCGCCGATGAAATTATCGATGAACATCTGCTGGTCCGCGAAGGACTGGCGGATGACCTTGATCGCCACGCGCTTCACAAACTGTTTCGCCCCGTGCTGTTCGGCCTCGTAAACGACGGCCATGCCGCCTTCGAAAATCTTCCGCACAATGTCGTAGCGGAAGTCGTCTTTGATGGAGAAGAGTACCGACATCGAACCGGATGTTGTGGCAAGCCGGGTTCAAGTCAAGCCCGCGTCGTGGCATG